>CALICZ010000198.1 GCA_938049075.1 uncultured Candidatus Saccharibacteria bacterium | reverse complement strand
GCCCTTCCTTGATGAGCTGCCCGAATATCCGCGCACGACGCTTGAGGTACTGCCCCAGCCACTTGAAGACACTACAGCAACAGTCACCCGAGCACGAGGGCATGCCACCTACCCGGCCGATTTTATGCTGGTGGCCACAATGAACCCCTGCCCCTGTGGCTACTATAGCGACCCAACGCACGCCTGCACCTGCAGCAGCACACAGATCATCGCCTACCAGAAGCGCCTGTCGGGGCCGCTGATGGATCGGATTGATATGATCATCCCCGTCAATCGCATCCCCACCGAGCAACTGCTCTCACACCGCGCCACCACCGATCATGAGCAGCGCCATGCGATAGCCACCATCTCTACCGCCATTCGCGCCCAAGCCGCCCGCTACGGTGGCAGCGCTATGCGCAATAGCCGCCTCAGCTCGGCCCAGGTGCGGCGCTCTATCCCACTCTCGCCAGAGGTCAAGCAGTTCCTCGATACTGCCAGCACCAAACTCGCTCTGAGTCCACGTGGTTACTTCAAAGTCATCAAGGTAGCCCAGACCATTGCTGATCTTGACGAAGCGCCGCACATCACCATCGCTCACATCTCCGAAGCGTTGCAATATCGACAACCAGCGCCCGTCAAAGCGTTGTAAAAATATCGTAGTGTATCTTACATCATATTCTACCTCTGTAATTCGCCATATATTAGTGAAATCTTGATAACTACGTGTGATTTACAACATTTGACAAATCATTCATCAGCCAGTCATACTAGAGCCATGCAAGCAAACTACTCCAACCAACCCCTCCACTACCCTACTCCAGGCCAATCAGCGATCTTCCTCGCTGGCCCCACCCCACGCTTCGATGAAGCATCGCAGCAGCTCATCTCTGCGTCGTGGCGGCCTGAGGCCGTGCGGATCTTTGCGAGGCTGGGCTACGAGGGGATCGTCTACGCGCCAGAGAACCATGATGCCTCGCCCCAGCGCGAGCTCGATCTCCTCAAGCAAGCACGGTGGGAGTGGGAGGCGCTCGACGCAGCAACGGTAGTACTCTTCTGGGTACCACGCGTGATCGACCGGTCGATACCCACACTGGGCATGCCCGCCTTTACCACCAATGTAGAATTTGGCTTCCATATCGGCAAGAACCCAGCCAAGGTCATCTACGGCCATCCGGAGAGCGCACCCAAGACGCGCTACCTTGACGCGCTCTACACCGAGCACACTGGGCGGCAGCCAGGCAAAACACTCGAAGAGACAATCACGCAGGCAATTGCCTGTGCTCGGGCGCTGCAAGCGCAGGACAATTAGCCGCTCATCTCTTCACCACGTATCGTTTTCCGCATTCACCCTCTCTACATTCCCATCCGATGGAGGTGAGACTCCTTATCAATAATCTCGCAAAGACAAGGAGTTCTAACACTCGTAGCACCCCACCTATAGCGTCTACCAACGAGCAATCACCGCAAAAAATCACCAAACTGCAGCATATTTTATTTGCCTTTTGCTGCGACATCTGGTAAACTTTTGGGGAGTCAATTCGTTTTAAGCTCAAGCAAAGGAGAGCACAATCAAATCAACCACCCGCATCAACGAAGCCATCCGTGCACGAGAGCTGCGCGTCATTGGCGAAAGCGGCGAACAACTTGGCATCATGAGCCGGCAAGCAGCACTGGATAAGGCGCGGCAAGCTGGCGTAGACTTGGTAGAGTTTTCGCCCAATGCTAACCCACCCGTTGTGAAGATCATCGATTGGGGCAAGTATCAGTACCAAAAGATGAAGGAGCAGCAGCGCAATAGGCGAAGCAATAAAGCCAATGAGCTCAAGCAGATGCGTTTTGGTCTAAAGATTGGCGCTAATGATCTGGAGATTAAGCTGCGCAAGATTCGCAAGTTCTTGGCTGAGGGGCATAAGGTCAAGGTTTTGATCTTCTTCCGCGGCCGCGAGATGGCGCATCGTGAGCTTGGCTATAATTTAATTAGCCAGGTTGTCTCCGCCCTTGAGGACGAAGCGATTGTCGAGCAAAAACCACTGATGGCTGGGCGCAACCTCAGCATCGTAATAAGGAGTAAGTAATGCCAAAACTCAAGACCCACAAGGGCACTGCTAAGCGCATTAAGCTAACCAGTACCGGCAAACTGACCCGTCGGCGTGCCTTCGGGAACCACATGCTCTCCAAGAAGAGCAAATCGCGCAAGCGCAATATCAACACCCCTGCTACCATCACTGGTGGTATGGCCAAAAATGCTAAACGAGCCTTAGGAGTCTAACATATGCGCGTCAAACGAGGAACAACCGCCCACGCTCGCCACGCCAAGATGCTGCGAGCCGCCAAAGGAATGCAACACAATCGCACCCGGAGCTTCCGCCTTGCCAAGCAAGGGGTAATCCGTGCCCTGCAATACGCCTACCGCGACCGTCGCAACCGCAAGCGCGACCTGCGCCAGTTGTGGATCACCCGCATCAACGCTGCCGCCCGGCAAAATGGCACCACCTACGGCCGCCTGATTGCCGACATTAAGGCTGCTGGTGTGGCGCTCGACCGCAAGGTCCTCGCCGAGCTCGCCGTCAACGAGCCACAGGCTTTTGCAGCTGTCGTGAAGCACGTCACCCGCAAGTAGTGTAGCAATTTATACGACGTTGTGAAGAATACACATCTCCGTAACAGAGGTGTGTATTCATTTGTAGATGAGTGGCAACTTGCTGGAGCACGGCATTTCGCCTGTGCTACTTCATTTCTGTAGCCTCCTCACCACACCGGTCAGATGAATCACAAAGCCTATCGTCCCCACATTCGCTGGCCTTCTAGAATATTTTCTTGTTCGGCGAGGAAGTTGTAGAAAATAACAAAGCTCCAAAGTTAGAGCTAACACATCATACCATAAAGCAGCCTATCGATAAGCCGGGTTCTGTCGTGGATGATCATCTATCTAGTTTGCAAATTGCTCTGCAAATCGAGCGGTTAGCGATAGCCACAAGCGGATCACTCATCCGTGGCTATCTCCTTGCAGCCGACAGGGTTTACCTCCGCGGCATGTCACCATGCAGCGCTGTGAGCTCTTACCTCACTCCTTTCACCCTTACCCCGCTACTAGAGCGCTACTGCGCACGAGTATTGGTGTTGCGGAGCGGTATCGTTTCTGTGGCACTTTCCCTAGGGTTACCCCCGGTCGCCGTTAGCGACTGTCGTATCCTGTGCTGCCCGGACTTTCCTCTTGCTAGGTCGCAAGCGATCATCTAATAGACTGCCTCTTTATTATAGCATAAGGGATTTATGACGAGTGAGCACAATACTCTCAATCATCAAAAAATCCCAGACTCACCCCGGGCGCTTGATATTCCCCTGCATGATGCAAGGTGGGTTTCCTCATCCATACCCACGGGTACGGTGAATATTGGAATCCCTATCATATGATGTTAGGAAAATCATACACGCCCGATATTTGTCTGGGACACTCTTAGTATACCACAGAATGGTAGGCGGCGTCACGTTTGCAGTATCAAGAGCGGCACGCTTCCCTGCTTCGCATCATACAAAGCCGACATTCGCTAACTATAATCTCTTGTATTAGCGATAAAGCTATCAAAACGAATGACAGATATTCTATTCCAACTACTGAACTATGAGTACAGATAAGCTATTGCCACTCAGCTCTCATCAAGCTCGCTTATTTCCGAGCCCCACGTTTTTAAATCAAAAGGCTCCTACTCCTAGCCAAGCGACACGCCAAACACTAGTGAGAAAAGCTGCAAGATACCCCTGATGGCCGCCATCATCACATTGCCAATAGCCGAGCTACCGACCAATACCAGCACAAAGACCAGCATCACGCCGTACTGCTCCACCACCTCCATACCGCGGCGCACAAACTCCGGTGCCAAAGCATACAGCACACGCGAACCATCGAGCGGCGGAATCGGCAGCATATTAAAGACGAAGAATCCAAGATTCACACTCACCGCCGTAGCAAGCAGTGGCTGCACTGCTGGCCCAGCGATCGTCGCATATAAGCCAAAGCAGATGAAGGCAATGACGAAGTTCGTCAGTGGCCCAGCCAGCCCCACCAGCGCTGCGCCCCATTCATCGCCACGTACTCGCTCGGGGTTGTACGGCACTGGCTTGGCCCCACCAAACACTGGTAGGCCCAGCAATGCCAAGCTCAGCGGCAAGAGGATGGTCAAGAATGGATCGATATGATGCAGTGGATTGAGGGTCAAGCGCCCCTGCTCCTTAGCCGTATCATCGCCCAGCCAATACGCCATAAAGCCATGCATCGCCTCGTGCAGCGTCATCGAGATAAGAATAACGACAAGGACGATAATGAGGTGAGCGATATCAATATGCATTTCTTTATTGTATCACATTGCCTACCCACCTTGACATTGCCTCCTTGGCAGCGTATACTAATACAGATTGTAATAATATAAGTGAATAAGTGGAATAAGAATATGGCAGCACGATGTGAACTGACTGGCAAGGGTAAGCAATTCGGCAACAATGTGAGCTTCTCGTTGCGACGCACCAAGCGAGTCTTCAAACCAAACCTTCAGAAAAAGACCTTCGTTGTAGATGGGCAAAAGGTCACCATGGTTCTCTCGACCAAGGCGATCCGTACCCTCAAGAAAAAAGGCCTGCTCACCAGCGCCAAGACAAAGGCCAAAGCTGCGGCGTAGTCGCCCAGAGCAAACGATAACTGTAAATATCCCCTGCGTAAGGGGATATTTTGGTGGTTACTTCGCTTTATCTAGCTCAGCGATCGTTGCGAGCACACCAGCGAACTGCCGAGCAAACTCTGGCCGCAGCACCAGTACACGCTGGGTACCAACCGCTTCGCTCGTGACAATGCCTGCTTCGCGCAGGACTTTGCAGTGGTGTGAGACAGTCGAGAGTGAGAGATTATGATCGATCTGGCTGCAACCCAGCCGCCCCTCCGCAGCCAAGCGGCGGACAATCCGCAGCCGCAGCGGGTCGGACAGAGCGGCAAAGACATGCTCTGGTGCGAGTGCGTCAGTTGGGGTGTTTTGTTGGGATGTCATTTCCTTTGTATTGTCTCATACCTGCTGGTCATTGCCAAGGCAAGCACTACTACGCTGGCCGCTATGAACGGAATCGCCTGCGCTGGCTGGCTACTAATAATCGCACTGCCTAGCATACCACCAAAACCTTGACCAATGTAAATACTGGATGAATTGAGTGAAAGATTCAGCTGAGCCCGTTCTGGAGCAAGCGCAATGACGCGGTATTGCTGAGCAATCGTGGCAATCCAAGCACTAGCCGTCCATAATAACACACTGCCACCAACGAGACCAAGCGCACCTGGCATCCCAACCGCCACACCAAGCAAAGCAAGCGCCAACGCAAAGACAAGCATTGCCCAGCGGGCCAGCCAAATGTGGGCAAAACGATCGGTCAGCCAGCCGCCTAGCACACCACCCAGGAGTGATCCCACACCGAAGATGAGCAAAATCCAGCTAAAGTATTTGTGCAGACCCGCCTGCTGTACCACTGCACTCAGATACGAAATCACGCTGGTGCCAGCGACAAATATCACTACCGTTACCAATAATGTCAGTGCAACCTGACGATTAGCCAGGCCCGCCACCAATGCCCGAACGGTTGGCACCTGCTGCGCTGGCTGCGCCTCACGTGCCCGAATGCCCAGCACAATGCCACACAACACCAGCACCGCAGCCACTGCCATCGCCCAAAACAGCATATGGTAGCCATAGCGCTCTCCCACAACCGAGCCCAGCGGCACAGCGAGCACCGTCGCCATCGTCATGCCTGTTGTAACGACGGAGATTGCCTTACCACGATGCTTGGCTGGAGCAAGGCTGGTTGCCAAAGCCATTGCCGTTGGCATCATCATGGCTGAGCCCAAGGCTGCCATCACTCGAGCCACCATCATCCATACAAATGACGATGCGAGCGCTGCCACTCCATTACCAATTGCAAATATCGCTAGTGCTAGCACCAAGGTCGACCGCCGATTACGCCACCCCATCAGCATGCCACATAGTGGTGCCGCCAGTGCATACACCCACGCAAACACCGTTACCAAGAAGCCGGTCTGCCCCAGCGACACCCCAAGTTGCTGTGCCACCTGTGGCAATACCGCTGCCAGCATGAAGCCATCCGCCCCAATCACGAAGGCTCCCAGCGCTAGCACCGCAATCTTACCCCACGGCGTGGTTGATTGTTGTTCCATAAAACCGTTCCTTTCTTCGATATAAATCGAAATAATAGTGATATTTCGAAGTGTATCGAATTTAGCGCGCTGCGTCAAATCGACCACGCTATGGCGATTATTTCACTATAAATCTCACAAATCCTCATCACTGTCTCGCACTCATTCCTTGAGAAACCTATAGGGACTGGCCCCATCTTGCCCATCGATCCACCAACACTCGTGCTGGCTACAACTAATATTCATACCCCACCAGATAAAACAGTGAGGAGAAAAAACGGAGTGAAGATGTATCACAAAAAACCAGCCTCTCCACGAGGCTGGTTGCGCTTGGGGTATATGAATCCTAGCTTCGAGCCAGCTCAAACACCGTCAGCACTTCGGGCAGGTTACTCGCTGTTTTGATCTTGAGCTTAGGTTTTTGTTCGACTGGCGCACCAAGCTCCTTCTCAAAGACCTCCACTGTGTCTTGCGGCACTTCGTACTGCAACGCACTATCAGCATAGTGGACGGGCACCACCACTCGTGGCTCGATCTTGCGAATAATGGCGGCAGCACTTGTCGCATCCAGCGTGTAGCCATAGCCACCCACTGGAATAATGACAATGTCGATCACCCCCAGCGCCTCGAGCTGCGCGTCAGTCAGCTCTGGCGCGATATTACCAATCACCGCAATGCGAATATCGCCACACTCAATGCGATACACCGTCGAGAGCTGCTCACTCTCTGGCGTGTCGATGTGGCGCGTGGCTGCAATGCCGCGGATGGTATAGTCGCCCACCTCATACTCGCCAGGCTGATTGATGATAAGGCGTGCCTCGGGATTAGCTACTGCAAAGCGTTCTTCGGTCGCAAGCTCCACCGCGTCCTTCGTCTTGGCGTCCTTCAGGCCGAGCAGCGATAGCTTGGGGTCAACTGCAAGCGTGGTTTTCTTCGTCGCGATGATGACGGTGTTGCCGCCTTTGTATTCGATATCAAGCATGATTCTCTCCTTCGTCTTCTTTTAATATATTATCAACGTCTACCAATACGGTATGCTTGTTGGTCAGAATGGTAGTGATGAAGCGGTCGCGCACGCTCAGCCGGTAATAGAACTCGTCGTAGCTCAGGATGCTATACGTTAGCTCGCGCCCCTCCTGCCGCTCGATAACTGCCACCACGCTGCGCACCTTAGCAGCCGAGAGGTTACCCACGAGCAGCAGATCGATCGTACTGGCTGAGCCCTTCACTAGCGCCCCCGCCGCAATCGCCACACGCAGGCGTGGCAGCTGCATAATCGCATCTTGCCAAGCAGGCCGGTAGCCCGACTTGTTCTTGGCTGGAGCGATTTTTTGATCGGCAAAGATGACGCGCAGTGGTGGATAATATTCATACTGCTGGTTTACTTCGTAGTACAATTTGTTATCCACGCTGTCGCTCGTAATGATCCCCACCTCCAGCATATTGAGCAGCTCACGGCGCACCGAATTAATTTGCTCATTAATCAGCCGCGTAATCTCGCGCACATAAAATGCCTTTCCTGGGTTGTTCAAGAAAAGGTGGAGCAATTTCACACGAGTTTTTGATCCAAACAGTGCATCTATCATTACGGTCACCAACTAGATTTATGGTATCACATCTGGTGCGCTTGCGCGAGCACCCGATCAAGGTAGACCTCAGCATCCTCTAGGTCACACCATACGATATCGGGGTTACGTCGCAGCCAGGTCATCTGCCGCTTGGCCAGGTGCCAATCTGCTGTACAAAATGCCGCTTTGGCTTGCTCAAGCGTATACTCGCCCTGTTGTAATTTATGTATAATTGGGTAGACATTTCCTGTCATTGCTTCACTTTCCCAGCCATAGTGGGCTGCTAGTTCCGTCGCTTCTTGCACAACACCATGGGCAAAAAGCTGCTCTGTCCGCACAGCAATGCGCTCACGCAGGACATCACGCGGTGTTGCAATACCTACAACCCAGGTATTTTTATCAACATGCGCTGACCTCTGTAACTGTTGTCCTTCTCGCACTATTGTATTAATGACACGCTTTTTGTTGTATTTATTATTGGGTAATTCTATGTTGTGTACTCGACAATGTTCGTGCAAAGTTTCTATAGAATAGCCCTGTAACTGCTGCATAAGCTTTTTGTTCACCGTCGGAAATTGAAATTTATACAACACTGCATCGACATAGAGGCCCGTCCCGCCGACGAGAAATGGGATGCGCCCACGCTGGCGAATGGCTGCAATTTGTCGATTAGCATAGCGCTGAAAATCCACTACTGTGAAGCGCTCACCTGGCTCTACTAAGTCCAGCCCCCAGTGCGGCACAAGGGCTTGCTCGTGCGGCGAGGGCTTGGCAGTGCCAATATCCATACCCTTGTAGATGGTGCGCGAATCGGCGCAAATAATCTCACCACCGTACTGCTTGGCGAGACGAACTGCTAAGCTGGTCTTGCCGCTAGCGGTCGGTCCAACGATAGCAATAAGCGGCACAGTAAGTGGTGTGTTATTTTTTGTATGCATGCTAGCTACTCCTCACGCCATTCTGCGGCGCGGCAAACGGCCGCCAGCGACGCTGCGCAAAATCGACCACGCGGTACGAATCGTCACACTGGATCCCATCGTGCTCGAGCAGTTGCCGCTGCACTGCCTGCCCACCCGGAAAGCCGACCGCAAGGCCTCCCTTGCAATTTACAAGTCTATGCCACGGCAGCTCCTCCGGCCCACCGTGGGCAATCTCCCCCACCCGCCGTGCAGCATATGGGTGGCCCGCAAAAGCTGCCAAGTCGCCATAGGTCGTCACTTTATCATCTGGCAGCTGTGCCATCAGCTCGTAGATGCGACTATGCAGGGTATTATGTTCTTCTGCTACCATTATTCTGCCTCGCTATTTTTCTCGTGCTCACACAAACTAGTATAGAGCACCTGCAAAAAATTATCTAATCACCCATCAAGTCATTCAACACCAGAAGCCTGCGCCTGCGACATGCTAGCGTGTGTATTATGAATATTATCGTTGTATATTCAGAGAATCTCTCTCTAATCGCTATAAGCAGTGAATATCCTTCTCTAGTTTTCAGTTTTCATGTCTCTCGTTATAGCCAAGTGTCTGCCAACACAAGAAAGCCCCACCGCTCATCAAGCGGTGGGAGAGGAGTTCACGGAAAGTGGTGAGAATCCGACAAGCGAGCTTTCACAACCTACCGAGTGAAATACCGGGCAATAGCCTCTTCCGCCTCCGCCCAGGTGCGACACTCGACAACGCGCGGGTCATCAATCGTAACGCCTGGATGCCATGGCCGTTCACCAAATAAAATTGCCAAGCCAAGCGGCGCATCATCTCCTTCAAGGCCACGCTCGAGGTGATGCGGCGAATCATCAATTGCAACCTCCATATTATGCTGCTGGTATATCTCTGTCTTTGAGTCGGTCATTATCTTAATGCCGTCCTCTGTTTCGACTGGCCGCCGCGTCAAAATAACCTGCTCAAAGACATCAGGCAAGTACTTTTCGATACTCTGCTTTGTCACGTCTGCTAGGCCATAATGCCGAGCTGAGACTGCATAGAGTTGATACCCGACCGCCAGTCTTCGCAACACCTCAATCGTCTCTCTGTCTGGGACTTGCATCTCCTCAAACCAATCAGGCTTCGCCATGCCTGGTGTCGTCCCCAATTGCAACCCATTAAATCGCTCCTGCACTTCCTCTGGTGTTGGACCCCACATCGTCTGTGGTATGTCAGGTCGAAAGTTGGTACCGTAATGCTCGTTATATGCCGCCACTAGCCCTTCAGCACAAGGGAAAACAACGTCATCAAGATCAACGGCAATAGCAGGTCTGTTGCTTTTTACGTATTCCATACATACTCCTTTATTGATTACAGCAGTTCAGGTCGTTCCTGTTGGGCATAGTGCCGCAATGAGTTGATATAGTGCACAGCCGCCGCAAAGGGATAGTCAGTCCGCGGCGTGATAGGCTGCTGCATAAGCTCATCTGGTGTGAGCCATTGGTAGCTACTGTGTTCCCAACTGAGGGTAATTTCTGGCGCATCACCATCAACGAGTGCCGCATAGCACACATAGCTCAGCCGCTGGCCATCAGAGTGCGGCAGTACGTGCTCGAAGGCCACACTCAGCTGGCTCGGCGCAAAGCCAAGGCCAGTCTCTTCTTCTATTTCCCGTCTTACCGCCTCAAGTGGTGTCTCGCCAGGCTCTACTTGACCACCAGGCAGGTCGGCACCGTGCGGAAAGAGCGGATGCGTACTACTGCGCTCAAGGACGAGAATTTTGCCAGTCGCATCAACAATGAGTGCTTTGGCTAAGAAATGGGGTTGGTTATTCTCTGGTTGGATTGCCCGAGTAAAATATATGTTTGCCATGGCGTCTATTATACACAAAAAAGAGCACACCATGTGTGGTGTGCAACAACTGCAAAATGGAAGTAGGATTTTACAGCTCAGATTTGCTCATTTTTATCGCTGGCAAGTCGCTCAATTGCTACCTCCACGTCGTACCAATTTGTGCAGCGCACCACCCCAGCTGGCAGCGTTGCGGCTTGGTTCCAGGCGTAATCGCCAAAGAGCAGCGCGTTGCGGCCATACGCTGCCACCGCTTGGCAGTGCTTGAGCTGGTCGTCGATCAGCACATCGGCGTTGATTTGCGTCATCAACTCTGCCTTCGTGGCACGGTGCGAATCATTAGTTAACTCATCCCAAATACCCGAGAAATAAACCGCCGTGCTAGCAAAGATACCTGGAAAATGTTCGTCGATCCAAGCTATTGTATCACCCTTTACTTGTAGGCAGCGTGACGTTGCAATCATCAGATGATGATGTTGTGCCAAATGCTCCAGCACCTCCAGCGCGCCGCCAATGTGCCCATAGCCCGCGCTTAGGCTCGTGCTCACAATCTCGGCAGTGCGACGCTCCACCTCGGCATTATCCACCTGCCACATCTTGGCCCAATGCTCATCATAATCATCGACCGTCAGGTTCGTCCCCCAGCGCTGGTTGCTAAAGGCGACGATGCCAGCGGCATTCTCCGCCAGCACGTCGTCGACATCCACAGCAATGCGCAGGCGGCGCATTAGCTCAGCTCCTCTAGGTACGCCGCGAGCTCATCCAGCGGCACTGTTGTCTCACCCTGCTGGGTGCGCACGCTCACTTGGCGATTGGCTTTGTCGCGTGGGCCAACGATAATCTGCACCGGAATTTTTACAACAGTAGCTTCGCGGATCTTTTTGCCAAGCGATTCATTGCGCATATCTGTTGTGTATCTTACCTCGTTGTATTTTATAGGATGCATCAGTACCACTGTTTTAAGTATCGATGTGATTTCATCAACATAGTCTTCTACGGTGTTGTTAATGGTGAGAATACGAACTTGCTCGGGCGCGATCCAGAAGGGGAACCACCCCGCGGTGTGCTCAATAAAGACGCTGAGGAAGCGCTCGATCGAGCCCAGCAGCGCACTGTGGATCATCACGGGCCGAGCCATCTCACCTGCTTCGTCGGTGTATTCAAGGCCAAAACGATCAGGCTGGACGAAGTCGAGCTGCACCGTCGCCACCTGGTGCTCACGGCCAATCGCATCCGTCGCCATGAAGTCGATCTTCGGCCCATAAAAGGCCGCTTCGCCCTCCTGCTCGAAGTAATCTAGCTGCTTGGCCATCACAGCTGCCTTGAGCTGAGCCTGGGCCGATTGCCACAATTCTGGTGCCCCAAGGTAGCCCTCACCCTCATCGCGATAACTCAGGCGGACACGCAGCTTCATCCCAACAATGTGGTACAGCTCCTCGGCGCAGGCCAGCAAATTACTCATCTCCTGCTCGATCTGATCCGGCCGGCAAAACACATGGCTATCATCCTGCGTCAGTGAGCGCACCCGACTCAAGCCGCCCAGCTCGCCAGTTTTTTCGTCGCGGTAGTCGGTCGTTGTCTCGAGGTAGCGCACCGGCATATCGCGGTAGCTCCGTGGTTGGCTGGCAAAAATCTGCGTGTGGTGTGGGCAGTTCATCGGCTTGAGGGCCATCTTGTCGCTCGTCTCTTGGCTCGTCACGAGAAAGAGTTCATCGCCAAACTTCGCCCAGTGCCCGCTCGTCTCGTACAGATCCTTCTTGGTAATGTGCGGCGTCCAAACTTTGGCAAAGCCGTATTTCTCGCGCAGCTGGTTAGAGAGCTGCGCCGCTTTATCCCGCAAGATCGTACCGCGCGGTGTAAAGAGTGGCAAGCCCACCCCCACCAGTGGCGACATTGTGTAGAGGTCGAGTTCTTTGCCAAGCTTGCGGTGGTCGCGCTTTTTGGCTTCTTCGCGCATCTGTAGGTAGCTATCAAGTTCCGCTTGTGTTGCAAAGGCCACGCCATAGAGCCGCTGCATCTGCGGCCGGGTCTCGTCGCCTCGCCAGTACGCACCAGCCACACGCAGCAACTTGAAAGCTCCCACCTTACCCGTGCTCTCCACGTGCCCACCACGGCACAGATCGGTGTAATCGCCCTGAGAGTAGAGTGATACCGTCTTTACCTTACTCTCACCTTCTGCAGCGCTACCAAGGGCCTCTCCAGCCAATTCTTTGGCAATGGTTGTCCCCGAGCGCTTCAGGTCATTGAGCAACTCAACTTTATATGGCTGATCCGTCTCCTTCGCCCAAGCAATCGCCTCATCCACCGGCACATCGCGGTGCGTAAAGGGTAGATCGCGGGCAATAATGCGCCGCATCTCCTTCTCGATTTTGCCAAAATCTGCCTCAGATATCGTCACATCACCAAGGTCAATGTCATAATAGAACCCCTGCTCGATAGCGGGCCCCACACCAAACTTCGCCTGTGGCCACAAATGCTGGACGGCTTGCGCCATGATATGCGCCAGGCTGTGGCGCATTGCTTGTTGCTCGTTGTTCATTGCTTTGTTTGCTCATCACCTTCTCTGCTGCGCGCTGGCAGCCAGAAGCCGACTCGCTCCTCCTTGTATATAAATTATGTTGATAAAAATAAAAAACATGCGTCCTGGCACGGATACTCCATCCGACCAATCTCGCATGTCTCGGGCCGCTTGCACACAAACGGCGGTTCCACCGGACTTCTTGGCGCTTGCCGCCAAGCACTCATGACGCAACGTTCTCGCACATCACGACAACCCACGAAGCTCGGGAGGCTGGTGAGGCCCCGTCAGCACTTACCGTCTATTGTATAACGAGAGTGGGGGTGGGTGCAAATATCGCTAAGCATAAATCATGTAGCATTTTCGCGTTCACCCTCCCCACACTCCCTCCTCTGGAACACTATAAGGGTCGACACCTCCCAGGTATCGACCTCTTGCGCTGGGCTGAAAACTCGTTATTACAACGAGTTTTCACACTCCATCGGATGAAGTAGTGGGGAGAGTGGGCTAGCGCAGAGTTCTCTCAACACACCTTATTTCATACAAGATGCTACGACGAAGAGGGAAGAGACGATAAAATATGGAGTCTCAGATAATACTGCTCTACCCCTGTTCTCTCCCACTATGAAACTGCTCGAAGATGTCGCGCAGGTGTTGGTCGGTGACGTGGGTGTAAACCTGTGTGGTGCTGATGTTGCTGTGGCCGAGCATGCTCTGGACGCTGCGTAGGTCGGCACCATTCATCAATAGGTCGGTGGCGAAGCTGTGGCGCATGGTGTGGGGGCTGACGTGCTTGGTGATGCCAGCGAGGCGGGCATATTTGCCAATCATCGATTGCACACTGCGCGTCGTGAGGCGGCGAAAGTTGCCACTGGTGTTTGTGGCACCGTGGTTGCGGCTATAGCTGATGAAAAGCGGGTCGAGCGAATCATGCCGGGCGCTGAGGTAGGTCTCGATCTGCTCGGCGGCACGGCTACTGACGAAGACCGGCCGATCTTTTTGGCCCTTACCGCGCACCATAAACTCGCGGCGCTTGAGGTTGATGTGGTCGCGATTGAGATTGACAAGCTCCGAGACGCGCAGACCACTGGAGAAGAGCAGCTCGATGATGGCTTTGTCGCGCAAGTTGGCTTCTTTGCCATCGCTTGGTACGGCATCAATCATCCGCTCTACTTCGTCATAATGGAGGAACGTGACTTGCCGTTTGTGTGTCTTGGGAAGCTCGATCTTGCTCGGGGAGAGGCTGGTGATGTCGCGCTTGGAGAGGTAGTTGAGAAAGCCGCGCAGCGCGATGAGGTGGTAGCTCTGGGTGAGCATGCCAAGCTCCTCACCATAGACGCTTTGGTAGCGATTGAGCCAGAGGCGGTAGCGCCGCACCAGCTCGGGCGTGATCTGATCGACCGTCAATTCAGCACCAGCAAACTCAACGAAGCGCTCGAGGTAGTGCTTGTAGTTCTCCGCTGTCTTAGACGATCGGCCGCGCTCCACCTCCATGTATTCGATGAAGTCGATGATCAAATCTTGCATATAATAGTGCTGTGCCATTTGCCATAGTATACCACAATATATAGATAGAGAGGTAGAGTATCAGGTGTCGGCATGGTTATCGTATCTGACCTTACGATTATTCTTCTGGCCAGGACTTGCAATACGTGGTTCTGGGTTTTCGTATTTTCGCGATCACTCACAATACGCTATAATACAAGCAAACCTAACAATAAGGAGCTTTATGAGCGAAACAACAGCGGTGCCCAACAATAATAATGTGCAAAAGACCTTGGTCGTCTTCAAGCCAGACGCTGTGCAGCGGGGAATTGTCGGCGAGATTTTGACCCGTTTTGAGCGAGTGGGCCTCAAGATCGTGGCCGTTAAGATGATCGCTCCGACGCGTGATCATTACTACCGCCACTACGAGGAAATTGGCAAAATGGTGTCGCGCCGTGGCAAGCACGCCTTTGGGGTGACGTTGGACTTTATGATGCAGGGGCCAGTTATTGCCATGGTGTTTGAGGGAGTAGAGGCCGTCAAGCTGGTGCGCAAGCTGGTGGGCCCAACCGAGCCAATGGCTGCCGAGATGGGGACGATCCGTGGCGACTACTCACACATGAGTTTTGGCTATGCCAACGACGAAGACAAGGGTGTGCCCAACCTCATCCATGCTTCGGGCAACCCCGAGGAAGCCGAGCAAGAGATTAACCACTGGTTCTCAGATGACGAAATCTACGAGTACCATGCGTTGCATGAGAAGTTTACGCGCTAAGCGTTGGCATCGGACTGCTGCAAAAACACCTCTCTTAGAGGTGTTTTTGTGATGTGTGAGGGTTGAGGTGATACATGCTACAACAGGGGTTCTTCGTGCACTAAATAAAAACACCCACTTGACGCATTGCAAGAGGGCATATCGTATCCAATACTGGCGCGCTCGACCGGATTCGAACCGGCGATCTTCTCCGTGACAGGGAGACGTGATAGGCCATCTTCACTACGAGCGCATAGGCTAGATCAATAGTAGCAGCAATTACCAAAAATCGCAAGAGGTTCACGAAAGGAATCGCAGGTTTTTTGCTTTTCCTAGCGCTAGCTCACCCTCCCCGCACTTCATCTGATGGAGTGCGGCAATCGGTTGCAATAACCGATTGGCAGCCCTGGCGTCAAGAGGTCGATGTCTGGGAGACATCGACCCTTATAGTGTTTCGGAGGAGGGAGTGTGGGGAGGGCAAGCGTGAGACGAACCCTCTACGGATTACACGACGTGCCCAGTGGCCCGGCTTCGTCGTTGGTGACGTAGAAGTTTTTGCAGAGGCTGCCAGTGATGTCGACGCCCTGCTCCGGGAAGGTGAAGCTACCATTGGTATTGAAGCCGACATTGACGCGGCTTTTGATGCGGCGAAAGATGGTGTCTGCCCGGCCAGTGGAGTCGATTTCGGGCTGGACGGTATCGAACTTCGTTACGCTGCTTGCTCGTTTGAGCGAGATCTTGACTGCTGAGGCTTTGTACAGGCTGGTCACACGCAAGAACGCCACACGCGAGCCCGCTGGTACAGACTCACCACCAGCCATTTGGAGGACGGCTTGGCAGGCGTAGCCACCACCGGTGTAGCGCGCGTTGGAGCATGACACGGCATTAACAGTCGTCTGAGCACCGCTATCGCTATTGGCACGCAGGCCGGGGCGCTGGATGGTGAGTGGGTTGGCATTGTCAGTAATGATGCTGGGGCGCAAGAAGTTAGTCGAGACTTGAGCGCTATCGAGCTCGCTCAGGCTGACGCTTGTCTTGGTGGGCAAGACAGCCTGGGCCCGGATGAGGGCTGGGGCGTTGGGGCTCCACTGGTCTTTGCGTGGTAACGAGCGGAGATCACCAGAGGTTGGCGTCTCGATGGAGGCGACTTCGTTATCGCTGTTTTTCTTGCGCATCCACTCAATCTGCACACTATCAAAGGCATCTGCGCCAACCAGCGGAATGACGGTGGACTCCCCTTCTGCTAGGTCAAGCTTGACGTCCTCAGTCTTGGCCTCGATCTTGACGCAGGTGTAGGCTTGGTTGAGCGTGCTGCTGCCACTACTCGTCTTGATGGTCGTCTCACCACTGACGGACGACACCACACCGGCTGCCGCCACAGTGTTGCAGCGCTGCTGCTCAATGGCGCGGCGAGCCCGCTCATTACCCTTGAGCGCCGCACGAATGACACGCTTGCCATCCTCCACTCCAGCGACCGCCGAGTCGTAAGCACTCTGCGAAAGGTCGTTGTTGCTGGCGCGCTGTTGCTCCTGTACCATCAGACGGATAAAGCTCACTGTTACTACCGTGATCAGTACTGTTGAAAACATCACCACAAAGAGCGACACCATGCCGGCCTGTTGCTGCTTGTTGGTCTGCTGTTGTATCCACCTCATCATTCTACCCCTGTATCAATGTCTCAAAAATATTAATGGCGCAGAAGTTGTAATTAGCACTGTCATTCGTGGGTGGTTTGCAGGTCTGGTTGGCGGTATTGATCGTATCTTGCTGGTTCGTCCCAATGACGAAGCGGAGGCGGTAGATGGTGTGCGTGCCCTCGGTCGATTCGATAGCGGGATTGATCTGCAGATCGCGCAGCGCCAAATCCCCTTCGCGTGAGCCCAGCAGCTCCGTTGCTTTGCTAAGAAATACATCGGTCGAGTATGTGCCGCGAGCCGTTGGGTTGCAATACTGCGCACCGGCATCGGCCACACGGGCGAGGACAATCATATCACCACGCACATCACCCTGGCGTGTGTCGTTTTGGTAGCGGATGGCACTGCCTTGCTGTAGCTTGGCAGCCGGGCTCCACACATACGACATCGTGCCAAAGCACAGGCGCCCCAGCCCACCACCTTTGTCTGGCGACACATAGCGGATCCCATCTGCCGAGGCCAAGGCATCGCGCCGGAAGGAATCGGCTACATCGCGCCCCGCGAGGTTGATCGACTTGAGTGTCACTCCCTTTGTATACAGACCGATGATCTGCAGCGTGGAGGTCGTAATGGCAATGAGTAGCACCGAGAGGAAGCTCATCGCCAGCAGCAGCTCGATGAGAGTGAAACCCAGCTCTCTGCGCCGTGCGGCCTGCCGTGCTAGGTGCTGCCGCGGCTTCTCTCCCTGTGTTTTACCTCTGTTAGCGCGCCACATCATACAACCTCGTTACGGTGCCAATCGTCATTGGCTTATCACTCGCTACAGTCGGCCAGCAGGCAGAGACATACACATCGTAGGCGAGGTTGGCATTGGCACCCTCTGCCTTGACGATCTGGACGAAGAGCCCCTGCGCCCGCGGATCATTGCCAAAGTCTACCTTACTGTAGGTTGTCGGTTCGGGCTGGTAGCTCGCATTGGTCGGCTCAAAGAGACGGATGACCTGCTTGCCCGAGGCAGCATCGGCCCGCGGCGCAACAAAGAATGCGCCGCGCCCCCGCAATGTATCTGGCGAAAGGCGGCAGTTGCTCTCAGCGAGCTCGCTCAGCGTAATGGGTGTGGTCGTGCCCACCTTGCCTTTGATGGTCTCCCACAGCTGCTGGTTGACCGCCTGCTGAGCAGTCCGAATCAGCAGCACCTGCGAGTCAATCTGCTGCCGCACCTGTGTTACCTCCAGTGAGCGCTGCGCCAGCGCCATACCTTGGTTCATAATCATAAATGCCCCCACAATCACCATACTAAACAGCACGAAGGCAAACATCACCTCAATGATCGTATCACCCCGCTCGTGGCGACGCCCTAGCATTGGCCTATTCCTCCACCAATCAGCTTCACACTGCTGGCCGAGCTGCCACCCCGGGCAATCACTGCCCCACTAATGCCAGTAAAGACCAAGCCATCGGGGTCGATACAGAGGTTGGTGTCGCCTTTTTGGGCGTCGTTGTCAGGCGAAAGGACGGTCATCGGGTTGTCTGTGTTGCCAATGTAGGTCTTGATGGCACCACTGGAGGGCGAGCGCACGATCAAATACGAGTGGCGTGCACCCTGCCGCAGCGCCGTCTCCCACGCTAGTTCATAGGTAGTTGTCTGGCTGGCGGTGTCCGATAGGACAAGCCCCGAGCGAGTCAGCGCCTCATAATCCGTTGCTGCAGCTGAGCCATCACGTGTGGCATAGATCGTCCGCGCGATGAGGCTTCGGCCATCACGGCCAGTGGTAATAAACCGCCCAATGATAGTGCACTCGCTTGTGCCGGGCACCTGCGGGGTAATGCTCTGGCTAATGCCGCTGGTGCTGCAGCCAAGGTTGCGGTCGTGATCATTCTGGACATTCACCACCCGGTCGTACTCCCCCTGGAAGAAACTCACCAGCGAATGGGTGGCATCGCGGTAGCGCTGGGCATTGACCGTCGCGCCCACACCTACCATAATCCCGGCTGCCATTGCCCCACTCACCGCCAAAAACAGCATCATCTCAATAATGGTGAACCCTGGCTTCACTGGCATACTCATAACCTCTCTAGTATAGCACAAGCAGCATTAGCAGCACAGGGCGATGGGGCGATTCTGGGGAGAGATAATACCTCTGCACAGCTTAGGTATAGAGCACAAAAACCAGCCACTCCTGGGCTGGTTTTTGCTCAGATCACTTTTTATTGCCTACTGCGCCTCTTTGCTAGCTGGCAGCTCTTCCTCAATATCTTGCATAGCAGCAAGGACGAGCTCGTACGCCTTTGGGTTAGTTGAATCACCTAGCCTGCCACCAACACGAAGCACCTTTGCCTCATCATTACACCGGCCAGCAGAGGTTACCAACACTGTCCCTGGCTGGTAAAAATCACGGTAGTAATCCTTCCGTTCCTCTGTTAGTGGTCGATCGGAATACACTTCGACTGCTGGGCCAGTTACAACGCTAATATTGATACCTTCTTGCTGTGCATTCTTATACTGCTCTTCGTTGTATGGATCAGTGATTTTGCATTCACTACCCTTAAATATTTGATCCTCTGTCGCCCATTGATTTAGAGCACCAGTAGGGTTACCTTCACGAAGAACCCGCGCTACAACTGCTGTCTCATACTGCACAAAGTTCCCACGCGAATATCTAGTCTCGCCGCCAGCATAGCTAGTGACGACAACATGCTTGTCCTCAGGCCGGCTACCAAAGCCTTTTTCTGCCAATACCCCGCCAATCCGCTGTATTTCCCCAACAATATCTTCGCAGTACTTCTCTTTGCGCTTGTTATCGAGCTTTGCTTCGACCTTTGCTAGTGCCTCTTTTATCAGCTTCTCACGCTCGGCGTCCTCTCCCTCACTGAACTTTTCAGTCTTTGGCATTGGAAAGTCTCGTAGTACTGGCTTATACGGCTTTGCTTGGTCTGTCTCACTACTAAGTGGCTGGTCATATCGTGACATCATATCTCCTTGGAGTTAGGTGTTTATGATGCCTATAGTACTCTCTCTCTCTGGATTGTCAAGTATTACATCAGGTTTACAAGAAGGAGCAAATCTACCCAGCCTGGATCTCAAAAGCCTAGTGGCAGTGCCACCAGCGCGCGCAAGATATGCCCACCAAACAAGAGTGAAATAACGCAGCCAATGATAAGCAGCGGCCCAAATGGCACCTGCGAGCGCGTATTGAGTTGGCCACGTGCTAGGCCCGGTAGGACGATGATACAACCCAGCATATTGGAGAAAAACAGCGTCATAAAGGCCAATCGCCAATCACCCAATAGCAGTGCCAAACCCACACAGAGCTTCACATCGCCAAAGCCAATCCACGCTCCGCGCGAGATGGCATACAGCCCACCATACAACCCCGCCAGTAGCGCCACCGCCCCGGTGAGCGACACAAGATCAACATCGTGCAGCGTCGTCATCCGCACCAGCACGAAGAGTGCGCCCAGTGCCATCAAGCCATAGTTGAGCGGGTCAGGCAAGAGCTGCCACTTGGCATCATACGCCGCGAGAATCATCAGCACTAAGGCCACCACCGCCCATACAGCAAAGAGTAAGCTACTGGCTGGTAGTGCCCACGGCCATACCAGATACGACAGTGCCAAGCCCACCCCCAGCACCAGCTCCATCACCAGCTCGAACCAACCAATGAACTGCTGGCAATAGCGACAGCGCCCACCAGTCGACAACCAGCTTACTACTGGGAGTAGATCATACCACGCCAGCACATGCCCACACTGCAGGCAGCGCGAGCGATCGTCTCGCACTGTACCTTGCAAGAGGACACGCAGTTGACGCCATTCGTGTTTGTCGTAGGGGTGGCCGGTTTGCTTGTCAGTCCGCAGTTGCCGCGCACGCACCCGCCACACTTGCGCGCCCGCAAAGCTACCCAGCACTACACCCAGAAGGAGCAGTGTGCCTGCTATCAAGATAGTCATACCTCACTAGTATAGCAAAGATATGCAAGAACGTGCTACATCATCACGCGCCATCGAAGGCCAGTGCAAATACAAGCCAAACCTTTCTAACTATATAGTGAACTGCTGGGTTGTGCTTGTATAAGAAAAATATCTGGAGACCAGCAAGCAGATATATGCTATGTATTATCTGGCCGGAACATTTTCATCACACGTACAACCCAGTAGTTCGTGTACTCCATACATAAAAAGAGGCTGGCACCCCTTTGGTGTCAGCCATCTTCTTGTACATCTTCTGCTTGCCTACTATGACTCGAGACAGTATGCCACGCCGTTGCCGCCCGCTTCAAGCTTGGTGACGACGACGAATTGCTTCGATGTGCCCTTCTTGAGGGTAGCGCCGTCGGAGTTGGTGGCGTCGCAGCGCACACCCTTGACGACGATCGCACTCTCGGTGGTAGGTGTTACGGTACCATTGCCCGCATTGTCTTGGACGGTGATGCTCTCTTTGTCGAGGTTCGAGAGATCGCCCAGATAACCTTTGAGACCCTTGCTGTCGGGGAACTTTCCGCGGTTGTTTGATGTATATTGCGTCACGGCAGCAGCGATGTTTTGCACATCATTCTTGCGTGCTGTGTCGCGCTGACCCCGCTGCAGGGCAGGCAGTGCCACAAAGACCATCAAGAATATCAAGGCGGCAATCGCTAGCACCAGCATCACCTCGATGATAGTAAACCCTTCTTGCTTCGCTTGGTGTTGTTTCATACTTCTCCTTTGTACCAATGTACGAATATGCTTACGTTACTGCTATCATAGCGTAGAATAGCAACGTTGTCTAGGTTTTGTTCGCACGAGATGATGAGCCTATATGGAGGGGTGCAAAGCTGCGCTATGTTGCCGGTATTTTGGGTATGATTGCTATCCCCTATTTCTGTGGTACATCAATGTATTCTTGCACTTTGCCGTCGCTTTTTAGCTGTGCGACTTGCTTAGTAAGCTCGGTGAGGGGGATGTAGAGATAGGTGAAGCGGATTTTGCTGTCGTTCTTTTCGTTGACTTTGACGAAGTAGTAGCCACTGTCTGTTGTGCTCTTGATAGCACCAGAGGGTTTGCCAGGCTCGAGCTTGGCGATCTCACTCACCGCGAGGCCGTTGTAACTACTGGCAAGATTGATCAGGCCAGAATCCCCCACCTGCGGTTTGCTCCGGCCACTGCCACCAAGCTGGGTTGCTATTTTGGCAAACTCGCCATTGCTACTTGCCACCAGCCCAGCGGCTTTGCGCTGCAACTCATCGGCGGTGCTATCAACCGCAAAGGCTACTCGAGCCCGCACAATGCTACGCTGTACCGCTTGGCGATAATCCGATGGCGACCAGTTATACATCATGCGCGACGATGCATCATACGTTTCTTGGCTAATCTTGCCATTAGCGGTGTTGCGCTGCTGCTCGATAACGGTATCAATGTCTTGATCGCTCACGGTGATGTTATACTGGCGTGCCAGCTTGGCGGCGTAGGTGTCGACCAGCGCCCGGTTGAGCGACTCACGCTTGATGTGCTTGAGCTGCTCGCGGCCATCATCACTGTCGATGCGGATCTCATCGTACTTGCCTAGATAATACTTAGATCCCCGATACTGCACTAGGTAGTCGCTATAGCGCACGAGCTCACCATCAATACTGGCTACTGGCACAGGAAAGATCTGCGTCATGCGGTAGAGGAGGTTGTTGGAACTCTGGGCAATGTAGAGCTGCTGCCACGCCACTGCCGCCAGCAGCAAGGCCGCTACCAAGGCCACAATGATCGTGTTGATAATCACCCGCCGACGCGACGTCTGGACGGGATGTTTGAACTTGCGCCCACCAGCCAATATCTCCTCGCGGTGTGCTGCTACTGTCTCGTTGGTGATGCGCTCGAACTTCTTGGGAGTGTTGGGGTTGGCTGTGCCCGCCTCTGTTTTGGCAGATTTGCCCGCTTTCTTGCCCTTTCGCTGCGGCTTGAGTGCTGCAAGGCGATCTTTCAGACCGGCGGCTGGGGCAGTTGATGTAGACTGAGCGCCGTAGCGGCTGCGTTTGGGTTTTTTGCTTGGTAATTTCATGGTGATACTCCTGCTGCTTGTGCTGCACGCTCCGCCTCGCTGACGGCATCTTGCAGCTGATTGTAGATCTGCTCGGGATGATCGACATTGCGGATGATGAGATCGCCCACAAATGTTTGGATCACAATCGTACCAAAATGAAACACCTCACCCGAGAATCCTGGTATATTATAGCTGATATTTTGGATTTTTGCCAAGCTCAGCTCCACCACATCGGTACCAAAAAACCCTTTTTGCGTCACTTGGCGAATGCGCTGGTCGGTCACGATGTAGTAGGCGTAGCGCCACATCAAAAAATGATAGCAAAAGCCAATAGATCCCAAGACGAGCCCCACCACTGGCAGCAAAAACAGCTCCAATGTGTCTTGCCAAATCAGTGGTGGAATCGCCCCCACCGCCAGCGGCACCAGCAGCATATAAAACCCCTTGCGCATGGCAATAATATGCCGCCGAAAGACAAACAGCAGCTCCTCACCCTCGCGCTGCCCATTAAATGCCTTGGTCTGTGCCATTATTCCCTGCCTTTTTGTGTGATGATTGTTATGCTTTTCTTACTGTCTATTGTAGCACGAACTTGACACCACCCCACAACCCCTGCGTATAATGAGGTCATGCATACTATGCGGAGCATTTGTATATGGTGACGGCTGGGCGATTTATTCATAAGCGCCGCACTGCTGCTGGTGCCGGAGCGCCACCAGTGCCACCGCCGCACCACCCACCAGCTGCGCCACCAGTGCCAAAGGTACCAACGCCAGTGGCCGTCGACCCCACCGAGCCAATCGCAGCACCCGACTGGCAGCGTCGCCTTGGCCATGGCATCGTGCGAGCGCTCTGCATACTTGCGGCGGGAGCGCTTGGTTGGCTATGCTACCTCTGTTGGACAAGTGGCGGCACACGAGCCATGCCAGCCGACTTTATGGCTTGGGTCGTCTCATTCGCCCTCTTCTCCTCCGCCATCATGTTCGTCGGGGCTGCCTGCAGCCGATGGGAAGATATGTCCGACTGGGTGCGATGGGCAGCTGAGGTAGTTGGTGGGTTTGGAAGGTAATAGAGGTAATAAAAGTTCCTTCGGTTCGTAACTCTGCGCTTACCACTACAAGATACTCAAGCAAAACAAAAAACTCGCCGTTACCTTGGCGAGTTTTTGCTATAGCAAGTCAGCACATTTAGCAGTGCACTATACAACTATCATGCTATTCTTTATTACTGTTGTGCCTGGCCGAATTTGCAATAGCAACAACAGCGGCTGCGACATTCAATCTAACGCCAGTATTTCCAGCAATTTTTTCCGACAATCCAACACCATCTCTACCGTCAACTCCTGGCTGATCACAGAGTCTATCATATTCATCTGCACCAACTCGATAGAGAGTAACCAGAGACGCCAGCTGCGTCTTCAGTTGGAGTTGGTTCTTGTGGAGGTAGTTCGGTCATGGTTTTGCTCCTGTTGAAATACTATTACAATGAAATTATACCATATATTTTGATACACCTAACCTCACCAAAAATGCACCCATAGCTATATAGCAAGCACAATAACCTCTCTACTCATCCGGTGAAATAGATATAAGATATTGTGAAGTCTCGCTTTCTAAACGTGCGGAAACGTGTAGGCTATAGCTCCACATGAGTATAGACAAAATCCCCGCTCGGCTTGACACACAGGATATCACGCTCGC
>CALICZ010000197.1 GCA_938049075.1 uncultured Candidatus Saccharibacteria bacterium | reverse complement strand
TTGCTACCCGACTTCGTCACAATCGTCCGCAAGCGCGTCACGAGGCCACCGATCGTCACTGTCTGGCCGTCGATCTGTGGTGAGACAGTGCGCAGTGGCACGGTCTGCTCAGCAAAGAACGTATCGTAGTGGTCGAGCGGGTGTGCACTAATGTAGAGGCCAATCAGCTCGCGCTCCCACATGAGGCGCTCTTTGTCAGTGTGTTTGACGGGCGCTGGCTTAAGCTCAATCGACGGCATAACTTCTATAGAGCTGTCGGCTAGGCTACCGAAGAGATCAGTCTGGCCGCTCAGCGCTTCCTTCTGTAATTTGCTAGCAAAAGCAAGGACATTCTCAAGATTAAAGAGAAGATCAGAGCGATCACCCAGCGCATCAAAGCCACCCGATTTAATGAGCGACTCCCAAACTCGCTTGTTGCACTTACTCGTCGAGACACGCTTGGCAAAGTCCTCCACCGTAGCAAATTTCCCATCGCGGTCACGCATCTTGACGATCTCTTTCACTGCTCCCACACCAACACCCTTCACTGCTGCCATACCAAAGCGGATCTGTTTCTTGCCCGGTACCACAGCAAATTCCTCGTATGATTCATTGACATCAGGGTTGAGTACCGTTAGGCCCATATGCTTACACTCGGTGATCTCGATCGCTAGTCGGTCGACGTCATCATGGTCGCTTGTCATCAAGGCTGCCATAAAGGCATCAGGGTAGTGTGCCTTGAGATATGCCGTCCAGTAAGCAATAAGCCCATAGCACGCTGCATGGCTCTTGTTGAAGCAGTAATTGGCAAACTCTTCCAGCTGTGTCCAAAATGTCTCAGCCATCTCACGCGTCGCTCCACCAACCTTCACCGCTCCTTCGACAAACTCCGGCTTAACCTTCTTCATTAGGTCGATCTTTTTCTTACCAACGGCTTTGCGCAGGGTATCGGCCTGCCCACCAGTAAAGCCGCACCACTCCTTGGAGATCTGCATAAACTGCTCTTGATAGACCAAAATACCATACGTGTTCTCAAGTGAGCTCTTCATCCCCGGGTGAAGGTAGGTGATCTCCTCTTCACCATGCTTGCGCCGAATAAAACTATCGATAAACTGCATTGGTCCAGGCCGATACAGTGCCACCATTGCGATAATATCCTCAAATACCGTCGGCTTGAGACCACGCAAATATCGTTTCATGCCAGCCGACTCAAGCTGGAATACCCCTGTTGTGTCACCCCGCTGAAAGAGCTTGTACGTTGCTTCGTCATCAAGCGGTAGCGTGGAGAGGTCAATTGCATCACCATAGACTTTGCGGATGATCCGCATTGCATTATTAATAATCGATAAGTTCGATAGACCAAGGAAGTCCATCTTGAGCAAGCCAAGATCCTCAACCTCACCCATTGGAAATTGCGTCGCCACCACGCCTTTCTGCGCCTGCTCAAGCGGGATATATTTAACGAGCTCGTCGGGCGCAATCACCACACCACACGCGTGCACCCCATGGCTGCGAATCGTTCCCTCTAGCTGGATAGCATAATCAAAGACCTGCTTGGCAGTTGGGTTCGTCTCGTACTCGTGCTTAAGGTCAGGGTCTTCCTTGGTACTGACCGCCAACGGAATGTGCCGCCCCTGGGCAGGTGGTGGTACCATCTTGGCCAGGCGGTCACTTTCAGCATACGGCACCTCCAACACACGTGCGACATCACGCACCGCCGCCCGAGCCGCCATCTTACCAAAGGTGACGATATTACTGACGTGATCGTGACCATATTTATTTGCACAGTAGTCGATTACCTCATCGCGCCGCGTATCCTGGATGTCGACATCAATATCAGGCATGCTAATGCGATCGGGGTTAAGAAACCGCTCGAAGAGTAGACCATACTTGAGCGGGTCAAGATCGGTGATATTAAGCGCATACGCAATAATCGACCCCGCGGCACTGCCCCGGCCTGGCCCAAAGACAATCCCCTGGCTCTTGCCCCAGTTAATGAAGTCCTGCACGATGAGGAAATACCCCTCATACCCCATGCTTGCCATCACACCTAGCTCCATCTTAGCCCGCTCGCGCACGTCATCAGCCAAGGTAGGGATAATCTGCTCGGGGAGCTGATCAGCAGTATCTTCGGGTTTTGCACCATTGTAACGCTGAGCTAAGCCACGATACACCAGCTTGTGCAAATAGCTATGTTCGCTCGTCTCGCCCTCAGGCAATGGGTACTTTGGGATGAGGATTTTACCCAGCTCGATATCGACAGTGCAGCGGTCGGCAATCTGCTTGGTGTTGGTAATAGCCTCGGGCAGCTCTCTTCCCCAGCGAGCAATGATATCGCGCGGGTCAGTCAGGTGGAGTTCAAAGTCTTTCAGGCTCATCCGCTTTTCGTCACTCAAGAATGAGCCCGTCCCCACGCAGAGCAATATCTCATGCGCGTCTTGAAAGTCGTGCGTCAGATAGTGACCATCGCACGTCACAACCAGAGGGATGTCCAGCTCCTCAGCCATACGGCGCAGACCATCGTTAATCTTCGCCTGCACATCCCAGTGCGTATTGGACTCGGGGTGACCATGGTCTTGCAACTCAAGGTAATAGCGGTCGCCAAAGACACGCTTATACCACTGAGCGATCTCGACTGCCTTGGCGTAGTCGTCATAACGCAGCGCCTCACCAATCTCACCACTTGCACAGCCGCTTAGGACAATCAGCCCTTCGTTGAGCTCCTCTAGGAGGTCATGGTCGATCCGTGGTTTATAGTACATCCCCTCTAGGTTTGCCTTCGTACTCAGTCGCATCAGGTTATGGTACCCCTGATTATTCATTGCAATGATCGTTAGGTGGTAGCGTATCTTATCTTTAGCGGGATCACGGTCGAAGCGCGAGCGAGCGGCAACGTACGCTTCAATGCCAAGGATCGGCTTGATGCCCGCCGCCTTCGCCGTCTTGTAATAGTCAAGCACCCCACTCATTGTCCCGTGATCGGTAATGGCTGCTGCTGTCATGCCATACTCTTTGACAGTATTGACAAGGTCACCAATCTTCGTTAAGCCATCAAGCAGTGAGTGATGAGTATGGTTGTGCAGGTGGACAAAATCCGATGGTTGCAAAGCTGGTAATGAGTGAGAGGTCATACTTATCTAGTATAGCAAATGAGTAGGTGGTGACGCCAACGCCGGGGGGTGCTCGTAATTGATAAGAACTGAGGTGTCAGGGCTATTTGCTTTGTCGGCACTAACCACCCCTATTGTCCTATCAGGAGAAACGTGACAGCCAGTCACACATAGTGGGTGGCCTTACCTCTGCACGATACATCAATGTCGCGTACTCATCACCTTGATAATGCTATCGATAAAGTCCGCCAGGC
Source organism: uncultured Candidatus Saccharibacteria bacterium (assembly GCA_938049075.1). Taxonomy (GTDB): domain Bacteria; phylum Patescibacteriota; class Saccharimonadia; order Saccharimonadales; family Saccharimonadaceae; genus Saccharimonas. The sequence continues at coordinate 8,416 of CALICZ010000197.1, read as the reverse complement.
TTGGCACCAAGAGGCCAATGGCATTAAGTAACCAGACAAACAGCGCTACAAGAATCGTTCCGCCAAGCACACTCCCTAGGCCAAAAAATATCCCGCGAATGAAGTTCATTTTGTAGACTTCTGCGCGGCTACGATGAAAATCATAAAATAAATCCTCGAGGATAGCCTTGCGTGCATCGGTCTCGTTGGCTTGTTTAACTTGCTGTGTAAGCTCGGTAGCCAGCCTAGGGCGGTCATGTTGCTCACCAGTCTCTGGCTCATCCAATGAGCGCTGCGGTGGGGATGATTGCTTTGTCATAATAATTATAATTGCGAAGATGCGGTGAGCGTTCTGCCTATAAGGAGAATACTCACCGCATCCTTTGTCGCCTACTGGCTACTTCTTGTCCTTTGCAAACTCATCACGAGCACTGCGCAGAGCGCGGCCACTGCGGTCGTGCAGGTCACGAGCGGCATCACGCGCGTCGTAGTATGCCTTCTCGCCCTTGGCACGCAGTTCGTCTCCCTTTGTGGTGGCATCTTGCTTGAGCTCACGTGCCTTTTTCTTGAGGTCGGCTCGCGTCTCTTTGCCTGACTTTGGCGCTGTTAAGAGCCCAGCCACCACGCCAGCGGCAGCACCAATTGCTGCACCAAGCACAAATTTACCTTTCGACATATATCCCTCCTTTATCGATTATATTTGGTGGTAAACAATTTTTTGATCGAAGACACAGCGGTCTTGGCTAGCCAAAACGGCGAGGTAGCCCGGGCAATATTATCAGTCGTTGCCTCAAGGTTTGCTGCCACGCGTTCAACCGATTCTACCACAGCACTAATCCGCTGCGTAATGCGAATCAATATGATCGTCAAGACGATCGCAAGCACCAGCAGCAGCGCTAGCAATACCGATAACATGATAACTAATATCTGTGCCCACTCCATGCGGTATCTCCTTTATGTTAGTAGCATACGATCTATGCCTGGGTATCAGTATAGTGAGTCCGTAGGTATTTTGCAAACTCTGGACCAAGCACGGGGTCTTTGAGGCCAAAATCCACAACGGTCTTAAGATACTCGAGCTTATCGCCAGTGTCATAATATGTACCGTTGGTAATCTCCACACCAAAGAACGCGTGATTGTCATCAATCATCCGCTGCATAATAGGCTGGACAGTAAACTCGCCATGCCCATCAAAATGCTCCTTCGCATGCTCAAGATAGCTAAAGAATTCGCCAGGCAAAATATAGCTACTGACACTAGCGAGGTCAGATGGCGCATTAGCCTTGCCTGGCTTTTCAACGATGTTGCTCATCTTAATAACACCGTCCGATAGCTGCTGGCCAGCCACAACACCGTAGCGATCAAACTCAGCATCATCGACGATCTTTTTGCACGATAGTACCGCACCATCGAGCTCTTGCGACGCAGCGATCATCTGCTGGAAGCGGCTTGGACTGGCAGCAATGAAATCATCGGCAAAGGTATAGATGACGGGCTCGTCGCGGTTGATGAGATGTGCTGCGCAGGCTAGTGGTGTCGCGTTGCCGTATGGACCCTTTTGGCGGATGTAGATGAAGTTTGCCATCTCCGAGAGCTGCTTGACGGTATCGATCAATGGCTGCTTCTTTGGCCCACCAGCCCGGAGGTTAGCTAGCAGATCTTCATTTGGCACATCAAAGTGGTCTTCAATTGCACGCTTATTAGCACTACCCACGATGATAATGTCGCGAATCCCCGCCTGGACGAGCTCCTCCACCACATACTGAATGATCGGCTTATCGATCAGCGGCATCATCTCCTTAGGCATGGCCTTCGTCTGCGGTAAGAACCGCGTACCAAAACCCGCGGCGGCAATGATTGCTTTTGTTGGTCGTTTCATTATTATTCCTCCTGTCGTCGGTTATTTAGATACTCAAATGCTAAGGCAAACGGCCCTGCAAGGCAAAGCTCGCCATTCTTAGCAATTGTAAACAATTCATCAATCGAGACGAGACGCGTCTGAGCTCCCTGGTCCCGTTCGGTCTGGTCGAGCTGCTTTACTTGTGGATCATACGTGCAATCAGTCGCAAGAAAAAATGGACTTTTGCCATTAATGTAGCCATTCTCGTGGCAATCCCCCAAGTAGTGCATCGCACCCGGAACATACCCTGTCTCCTCCGCCAATTCACGTCGCGCTGCTGCTTCTGGGTCTTCGCCGGGCAAGGCAGCTCCACTCGGGAAGTCATGCAGCCACGCCTCAGGTCCTGCTCGAAACTGATATACCATTACCACTTTACCCTCTGATGTGAAAGCAATCACTGGCGCAGCACAACTATCCTCAGCAAAAAATGTTGTAAACTCATGCGTCAAGCCGTCATCCGTCTGAAAATGCTTCACGACCACTGACTGCTTAAACCGCTCACCTACTGGTATCACTGTTGTTGGCTCACTGCGGGTAAATGTCTTCATTACTGCTCACCTCTCTGGATATCCTTTAGTTGCTCATATGCCAAGAATAAACCTTCTGTATCTGTCATTTTGCCAGATTTACCATTCTTCAACAGTTGATCAATCGATATCGTGCACACTTCAACAGATTCATTATCGTCGAGTTGTTGGCCAACCTCGCTTGGTGTGCAGTTTTTTGCCAAGAAGTAGTGTGACTTGGTATCCATCCAGGCGTGTTTGTACATTGTGCCCAAAAATATTAGCTCTCCCGCGTCATAGCCAGTTTCTTCTCGCAATTCGCGACGCGCCGCCTCTTCTAGTGCTTCATTCGGATCAACAGCACCACCTGGCAACTCATCAAAAATTTGCTCAGGACCACAGCGAAATTGCCGTGCAATAATCGCCTGATGCTCTGGCGTCAAGGCAACAACTATAACCGACTCAAGGCAATGACTACTCGATATTTCAGCCTGCATTGTGTGCCCATTTGGCATGACAAATGTTTTTTGGAGCACTCTCCGCCAGTTACCGTCATAGAGAACAGCCTGGTCACTAATGCGACGCCACGGATTCATTACTTCAGCCTCTCACGAATCAGTTTCTGCGCCAGAGCTGGATTGGCTTTGCCGCGGGATCGCTTCATGACTTGCCCGACGAGGTAGCCAATTGCCTTATCCTTGCCAGCCTTGATATCCGCAATCGACGCTGCACTGGCTGGGTTATTCATCACCTCATCGACGATCGCGCCAATCGCCCCCTCGTCTGATACCTGGAGCAGGTTCTTCGCCTCAGCAATCGCCTCAGGCATCTTGTCAGTATATTGCTCGTCAAAGAGGTCGAGAAAGAGCTCCTTCGCGCCAGTCGAGCTGACTTTGTTGTCCTCCACCAACTGTGAGAGCAGCAAGAGTCGCCGCGGCCCAACAAAACCCGATTCAACCTTATTCATATTTATCAACTCTTCTGGCGTGGAGGCAAACCAGTTAAAGATCCGCTTGACAAGTCGCTGATACACCGACTCATCAACGCCAAGGCTTTGCAAAACAGACGCGGCATTGTGCTTTAGCGGGTAGATATCACTCAGCAACATAGCCAGTGGCTGATGACTGAGTACAGTATTAACCACCGAGTTATCCAGCGCAAGGCTCTGCCACTGCGCACGGTATTCGCCTGGCATCGTCGGCACGTCCTGCTGGACACGAGCAATCTCTTCGTCCGTTAGGACAATTGGTGGAATGTCTGGGTCGGGCATGTAGCGATAGTCCTGTGCATCTTCTTTGCTGCGCTGGCTCGTGGTGATACCTTTATCGTCACTCCAGCCACGGGTTTCTTGCACGACACGCTCACCGCGCTCGAGCAAAGCTGCCTGACGCGCAAATTCATACTCCACTGCCTTTTCTACACTGCGGAAGCTGTTGAGATTCTTCACTTCAGCACGCGTACCAAGCTGATCTGAACCCTTTGGCGCGATTGAGATATTAACGTCAAAGCGCATATTACCATGGTAAAGATCGCCGTGTGTGACGCCAGTATAGGTCATGAGTTTGTGAAGTTCTGCTGCGTAGGCACGGGCCTCGGCTGCTGAGTGAATATCAGGCTGCGAGACGATCTCGATCAGTGGTGTACCCGCCCGGTTGAGATCAACTAGCGAGTAGCCATCGTGGTGTGTTAACTTGCCAGCATCTTCCTCCATGTGAGCATGGTCGATCCGAACACGCGTGGTACTACCATCATCAAGTGGCACATCCACATAGCCCGCCAAGATAATCGGCTGATACATCTGGCTCGTCTGGTAGCCTTTCGGTAGATCTGGATAGAAATAATGCTTACGATCGAAGCGCGAAACATGAGCGATAGGCGCGTTGAGTGCCTTGCCAGCCCGAATCGCAAGATCAACAGCGTGGCGATTCAGGACTGGTAGCATGCCAGGTAGGCCGAAATCGATTGGATGGACTTTGCTATTAGGCTCGGCATCGCGGGCGTCATTGTCTGCTGGACTGAAGAGTTTTGTGTCTGTTGCCAGCTGGACGTGGCATTCGATGCCAATCGTCACTTCATATTTTTGCAAAACATCGTGAGAAACTGCCATAATTATATCGCTCCCAAATCCTTTAACCCCTGTTTATACGCGGCTAATGCCCGCAAGGCAATCTCGCGCGAGAGCCGCACATTAGCCTCGTGCGCCAGCTTGTTGCGCACCTTGTGAGCACCCCATACGTGGTTGCTATTGCTCCATTGTTCGCGGGCTGACTTCATGCGCTCACCCATTGTGTCGCCAGCAAAGCCACGTTCGCGGAGAGCAAGATCGAGCAACTTATCTGCCTCGAAGATAGCTAGCTGATACGTGCCAATGTTGGATTTATCGAGGCTATTCTCGATGGCAAGCCAGCGTGCTTGGTATTTCTCGACATTGAGCACCTTACCACCCTGGCGCGTCAGGGCAACAACGACGACCAAGATCGCAGCAATGATGATAATACCTACCAAAAGGATCGTGACACTGCCAGACATCAGGCGCTCCTTTCTGTAGCGGCTTGGGCTGCCACAGCAAGCAGCGTTGCATCACTCTGCATAGGGCCGATCAACTGCGCACCGATTGGCAAGCCCGTCTGGCTCACTCCAGCCGGCACATTCAGTGCAGGTAAGCCTGCCAGACTGGCTGGCACTGTCATGATATCCGCGAGATACATCTTAAGCGGGTCGTCGCTGTTTTCGCCAAGACCAAAGGCAGGGGTTGGTGCTGTCGGCAAAAGAAGCATGTCGTATTGCTCAAACAGGGCGTTAAATTCGTTGATGAGCAATGTCCGCGCTTTTTGCGCCTGGAGATAGTACGCATCGAAATACCCACTACTGAGTACGTAGCTACCAATCATAATGCGCCGCTTGTTCTCCGGCATAAAGCCTTCGTCGCGGCTCCGACCATAAAGCTCGGCCAGTGTCTTAACTCCCTCGGCGCGGTGGCCATAGCGCACACCATCGTAGCGCGCCAGGTTGCTTGAGATCTCAGCTGGCACAACAATGTAGTAGATAGCAAGGGCATGCTGAAGCATCGGCATGCTTACTGTCTCAACGGTGTGGCCATGCGATCGCAGGGTATCGGCATACTGGCTGACCGCCTGACGCACCTCCGCATCAACACCATCACCCATTGCTTCGTTGATGATACCGATTTTCAGCTGTTGCGGCGTCTCTGCCGCAGGCGCGAAGAAGTCGGGCAGCGTCGTCATATCCTTCGGGTCTTGGCCAGCCATGACGTTCATCACCACAGCAATATCCTCAGCGCTACGTGCAAAGCAGCCCATCGTATCAGTGCTCGAAGCCATTGCCACGACACCATAGCGGCTCGCTGTGCCATAGGTTGGCTTGATACCATACACGCCATTGAAACTGGCGGGTTGGCGAATCGAGCCTCCCGTATCTGTCCCTAAGGCAAATGACACAATGTCGAGCGCCGTCACCACAGCCGAGCCGCCACTACTGCCGCCAGCGACTTTTGTTTTGTCGACAGCGTTGTGTGTAGCACCAAAGTATGAGTTCTCTGTGCTCCCACCATGCGCAAAGGCATCGAGGTTACTCTTGCCAATGCAGATCGCCCCAGCTGCTTCAAGCTTATCTACCACTGTTGCCTGAAGAGGCGTATCAAAGTTCTCAAGCATCTTGCTGGCCGCCGTACTTGGCGCACCATACGCAAGATAATTATCCTTAACGACGAACGGCACGCCAGCCAGCACCCCAACGTCCTCGCCCCGAGCCAGCGCCTCATCAATTTCTTGTGCCCGCTGCAGTGCCCGCTCCTCTGTCAGGCTCAGCAGGGCGTGGTATTCCTTAGCATCACGCGCCCGCTGTAAAGCCGCTTGTACCTGGGCAGTAGCCGATGTCTGGCCTTGTTTGATCTGAGCAACTCTCTCTGTAATATTCATATCACAACACCTTCGGTACTTTTACACACTTATCTGCCTGCTCGGCTGCTAGCCCCAATAGCTGCTCGCGCGATACGTCGCTGGCATCTATTGTGTCGGGCCGCCATACATTAGTCAGGCCAGTTACTTGGTAGGTTGGCTCAACACCAGTCGTGTCGAGGGTGGATAGCTGCTCGATGTAATGCAGGATATCCTCGAGGTTTTGGCGCAGCGCGGCAACGTCGGCTGAATCACCAAGACTAATCGAACTTAATTGTGCAAGGTGCTGCACATCTTCAGTGGTAATACTACTCATTATGGATATATTGTACCACATTCGGTGCGTGGAATCGCTATATATCAATGAGCAACGAGTAATGCGTCAGTAAGAAATATGGGGTAGCACAGGGTACAATGCTAATGTTAGGCTACTTCCAGCTTATCACCCTTAGCCCGATTGCAGCGCCAACAGAGTGCTCGCAAATTTTGCTCGGTCGTGATACCACCTTTCGACACTGGTACAATATGGTCAACTTCGAGCAAGAGGTGTTTCTCATCCCGGCGCGAGACATGGCACTTCTGGCATTCGTAGTTGTCTCTGCGCAAGATAAGCCGTCTGAGCTTTGGCGTCATAAGCTGACGCTGAAACCGCGCAGATTTGCGATAGGTTATCTGCTGACTGAGGTATTCCGCCATTTTCTGAAGCTTTTTCTCTGTGAGTGTAATATCGAACGAGTAGTTATTGCGCTTGGCGGGCGAACTGTACTTAAATGAATATACGAGAAAATAATTCTTTTCAAACTTAGGTAATGTATTCGACCCAAGCTGCTTCATCGTCATTTTCTTGAAAATATAGGCTCCAACGTACATTTTGGCATCAATGAAGTCCATAATCTCGTTGTATTCGCTCCGCAGTATTTCCTCGGTCTTTTTGATTGTGTCGTATTTCTGGAGGATTTGCTCGAGTATCTGCACTGTCTCTTCGTTTATTGTGCGCTGCGCAAAAAAATATTTGACGATATAGCGGTATGGGTCAAGCTGCGCATTTTTATACACCGTAAGTGTGCTATTTTTCACATGCGCACGCGAAAGCCTCGACTGCTGCTGACGAATAAAGCGCTTTGTTTCGGGCAAAAAGGCATTGAAGTCGTTGTATTCTTGTATTTGCTTGGCAAGCCTCTGCTTGACACTTTGAAACTCAACTGTTTTGTAATAACCACGCGTCCTCCAAAACACGATGCAATAACAAACGATAAAGAATATCACTGGCAGGCAGAGCAGTATAACGTTGCAGATAGCAAGTCCAATAAGAATCAACCACCGGACAAACTTCGGTCGACGATCGATCGTTGCCAAGAAATATATCACATATTCTGGCAGGGCGTGAGTATCACGTATAGGCATACTACATCATATTATACACTCTGTGCGCTTGCCGATCGTAGGTTTACTCAGCTACTGCTACAACTTACTCTTCACCTCAGCGATCAGATCTCGCAATTCGGCTGCTCGCTCAAACTCAAGATTGGCACTAGCGAGATTCATTTGGCCAGTCAGATCTTTAATAAGGCTCTTGTATTCATCCTTGGGGATTTTACGCAGATCAAGCTTGGGCGTCTCATCCTCCTTTTGCGGGATGATGGAGCGCAGGCCTTCGTCGATCGCTTTATTAATACCACGCGGTGTAATGCCATGTTCGCGATTGTACGCCTGCTGAATTTCGCGTCGGCGTTTGGTCTCGTCAATTGCCCGGCGCATGCTATCGGTGATGCTATCGCCATACATAATTACCTTGCCCTCAACGTGGCGAGCCGCCCGGCCAATTGTCTGGATGAGGCTACGCTCGCTACGGAGGAAGCCTTCTTTATCGGCATCCATAATCGCCACCAAGCTCACTTCTGGCAGGTCGATCCCCTCGCGCAAGAGGTTGATCCCTACCAGGACATCATACAGGCCCATGCGCAGGTCGCGTAGAATGTCGCCGCGCTCGAGCGTGTCGATCTCGCTGTGGATATAGGCCGTCTTGATGCCGAGGTCGGTTAGATAGGTAGAGAGATCCTCAGCCATTCGCTTGGTGAGCGTTGTCACGAGCACGCGCTGCTGCTGGCTGGTG
>CALICZ010000196.1 GCA_938049075.1 uncultured Candidatus Saccharibacteria bacterium | reverse complement strand
CCGTTTTTAAGGCCGTTCCATGTTGATATAGAATCGCCACCTTCTGCAGCAGGCTGAGCTTGGTTGAATTCTGGCTCACCGACTGCTGGGCCGCTGGGAGTGCTACTGCTAGATTGGCTTGCACCACCTCCACCAGAGATTGGTTCGTTGTCCATGGTGTCGACGACGCGTTGATCGATTGTGAAGAGTGCAGCATTGACTTTTTCCTCAGAGTCAAACTTGCAATAAGCGGTGTCGACACCATTCTCGCCATCGGTACCTTTGCCGCACTTCTCTTGCCATTCTTTGAGCGTGCCGCCAGTTGCTTCGCCTGTTTCTTCGTTGTATTGCCCAGCGAGAGATTGGGCAACCTCGTCGGGATCTTTATCAAGATTGAGTGCGCCATACGATATATTACAAAATGGCCCAGCAGCGACATCCTTGGGGATATTTGGGTCATCGCATGCTTGCCAAATCTTTTTCATGCGATCTGTTTCAGTATTGGCGCTGACTTTGTTGCCAAAGAGAGCGGGTACAATATTCTTAGGGAGTGATACAAGATTATGAACAAAGCTACTTAAGTTAGAGAAGCTACCCATATATGGAATAAACGAACTATAGAGGCTTCCCATAAAGGTATATGGCGATGTTGCATCAAATGGGCTCCGCTCAACGCGTTGCTCAGCAGCATAGGCAAGGTTGAGACGAGCTGTTTCTCGTTCGTAGGCGATTGTTTGGTCGACATTGAGCATACCGTTACCACCCGCCGCTGCTGCTTCAGAGAACATATTTACTGCACCACTCGTGAGGGCATCTCCAGCATCTTCACCAACAGTAGCGCTGCTCACGAGAGTGCCCGCCATAGAATTTATGAGCTTACTGAGAATTGGCGCAAACACAGCAGAAATAACAGGGGCAGCTAAGTTTGAAACCAACTCACCAACGATACTTGTCCACCCACCAGCAACACTCATGAGAAGCTGGCCGCCAGTACTGTTGATGGCCGTGCAGGATGCCTTTAGTGCACTGATATTAGATCCTAAGGCATTGGCAACGCCACTCATCTTTCGGGCCCAGCCACCA
>CALICZ010000195.1 GCA_938049075.1 uncultured Candidatus Saccharibacteria bacterium | reverse complement strand
CCACTGCCCGGTTAGTATTAGGCTGGATGAGCCGATAGTGTAAGACTAGGGAGCGCGATAAACACGCAAACCTTGACGCACCTCTCATATATTGATATATATATATTAGCTTCTCGTCATCCAGCGAGAGGTGAACCGAGAAGGGAAGGGAGGTGACCCTCTATGCTCGATGGGTAGGAAACCAGCAGAGGGTGCGCAAGCGCACGTTTGCGCACCCTCTGCGCTCTAACCCTCCTGTCTCTTTCTTGCCCAACCTAGTCGTCAGCACTTACTCTTACTAGAGTATGGAAAGCTCCTAGGTTGGGCTTTTTCTTTTTCACGTTTTTTCACTCACCACAGGCTATGCTCCTTATCCACCCCAGTTATAGGCCGCTCAATCCATTCCACTGCTCAGCAGCAAGGGAGATACTACCGGGCAGAGATACATAGCACACACTCTCACTTCGCGGTATAATAGCTCTATGCTGAGTATTTTCCCCCTATATTATCTCCGTCCGCCAGAGCGAGGTGACTGCGCATGAACATCCCCTACTGGCAGCAGCAAACGCCGGCCAAGCCGCTCTACCCAGACATCGCCTGGAACAAGCCTCAGCAGCGAGCACAGGCGGGCAAGCTGGGCATTATTGGCGGCAACCGGCTGAGCTTTCGTGCCATCGAGCATAGCTATACTACTGCACTCGCCACAGGGGTAGGGCAGGCACGCGTGGTACTGCCAGATGCCCTGCGCGGCACTATTCCTGCCAGCGTGACGGATACGATTTTTGCCGCAAGCAACAGCAGCGGCAGCCTGGGCAACGAAGCCTGGCCAGAGCTGCAAGCCCTCACTGGCTGGGCCGACGCACTCCTCCTCATCGGCGACGCAGGCCGCAACAGTCAGACCGCCATCGTCTATGAAAAGCTCGTGAGCCACACCACCACACCACTCATCATCAGCCGTGATGCGGTCGACCTGCTTATGCCAAGCGCCCCACAGCTTGCCAGCCAGCCAAACATCCTCATCATCGCATCATTCTCGCAAGTCCAAAAGCTACTGCGCACGCTGTACTATCCCAAGATCCTCACCTTCCGCATGCCGCTCCTTCAGCTGGTCGAGGCGCTACACAAGTTTACCGTCACCTATCCACTCACCCTCGCCACCTTCCACGCCGATACTATCCTCATCGCTCAGCACGGCACCGTCACGTCAACACCATGGTCGCAGCCAATGGCACTCTGGCAGGGCACGGTGCCAACACGCATTGCCGCCTATACTATGTGGAACCCAGCGATGCCTCTCCAGGCAGCAACGGCCAGCTTGCTAGATGGGAAGGAATAGGTATTAGGTATCGACTCCGGAACTTTTGTTATAGCTATTTGCAATTCTCTTCTTTATCCCTTCGACGAGTGAAGGGAAGTATATAAGTCGCTTTAGCCCTAAAACTCGGACAACATTTCTATGATCTGCTTTTTCCTTGAATGACAAACGACAGACACATTCAAGCACGATGAATATACCGATGAGACTATCCAAAGCAATGGTATTTTATATCCTACCAAGGCAATAGAGGCAGGGAAGGGTGAGAAAAGGGATTTGTACGCAATATACAGTGTCATTATTATGCTGTTCGTTTTTTGTGTTCAGATCATACGAAGCACAAATCATGAACAAATGTTTGCGTCATGCTCGTTTATTACCTCTGTTATTATGCTGGACAAAAAAGTAGCACAAGCATAAAACACCGCCAAATACTATACCGAAAGCCTCTTGTTGCATGGTGTTCTATGCTTGCACGAATGCCAGCATTATATATCTTATTTATAGAACATAAATAGCACTATTCTACTGGAAATCAAGTACTCATACCATGTTTTGCGGTAATATTTAGCTTATCGGTAATGGCAGATCGCCTATTTTCTCTTGCACTATAGAGCAAAAAGTAGGTGAGTAGTATATTTGTTCGCCCTAGTTTGTGCGCTCCGTCAACCATGATACATGAGTAATGAGCGTGTTCAGTACATCCTCATACTGCTCTCTTTGTTTTGTGTATCGCTTACGCAGCCACATCACTTGCCTTATTCAGCAAATAGAAGCCACACAGTCTCAGCCTGGATAAAGGTCTATGTCACATGGTGGGTAATCTAATCTCGCTCGTCTATCTGACTAAGGGTACAGGATAGAATCGGGTGGTATAGATGGAATATCTTGAGGTTGAATACCGTTATCCTTAGCTAACTATGCCTGCAGAAGCTAACTACGGCCTATATTAAGCCTCTATCGAGTAGGGGTGTAAATGGTCTAGCTACTCGTGCCACCATCCAGGATCCACAATGTAAAATACATATTTACACTGCTCTTGCAGCCTAGGAGTGGGCTGAGAGGAAGGACAGTCAGAGAAGTTTAATCTTCTCATCGGAGTAACTCACTTTACAATCACGCAGATGAGACCAATCAAAAAGAAAAGAGGGCACACAGCTTATATCGGATCAATGATTTACTTTCAAAAACCAAGCAAATAAAAAATCACCCGTCCATGCAAAACGGGTGATTTTTGGGTTATCCGCAAACGGTTATTTATTTGCGGTGGCGGCTTACGTAGTAAGCGGCACCTGCAGCAGTGAGGCTACCAATACCAGCCAGCGGCAGGAGGGTACCGCCCAAGCCGGTGTGTGGCAACTCAGCTACTGGAGGAGTTTGCTCACACTTCGACATGTCGGTGGTGTAGTCATTGCTTACTTCGTTGCGGCGAACTTCGACGATCTTCTTGTCAGAGATGCGGCAAACCTTGACCTTGTCACAGTCAGCGACATTCTTTGAGTGCTTCTTCTCGTCGAATTCTTTTTCCTTGATGGTGACAATAGCACCAGTCTTCAGCTCACAGACCTTCATCTTGTCGCAGTCTTTGACGTTCTTTGAGTGCTTAGTAGCGTCAAATTCGCTTTCCTTGATGGTGATGATGGTGCTGCTGCTCAGCTCACACACCTGGATGCTTGGCTGAGGTGTTACCTTGATAACAACCTGGCAGTCCTGGCTGGTCTTCTCAACGTTGGTGCTACCACCTTCGTTGCCAACTACGGTCATCTTAACAGTGTATGTGCCTTCTTTGGCGTAAGTGTGGCGAACGGTTGCGCCGCCGGTGGCAGTCTTGCCGTCACCAAAGTCGTACTTGTACGTAGCGACCTTTGCACCTTCCTTAGCAGTTGCCTTGGCGGTGAATTGGTATTCGTTGCGCGAAACCTGGGTAGCTTGCAGTGCGTCGCAGGTCAGGCTTGGCTTAGCTGGTGGGGGGGTTGGAGTGCCCCAGGTAGGGTTACCACAGTCCTTGATAACACCAGCGATAAACTTACCGTTGTTGTCGAACCATGCGTAGATGTTGAAGGTTGTCTTACCCAAGATGAAGCTGTCGCCCGTTGGGTATTGGTAGTAGGTGTGACCACCTGCAGTGCGCTGACCTTCAGCCTTCTTTTGGTTGGTGCCAGCCTTGGCCTGCAGGGTGCGAGCACCAGTAGCAACAACCCGGCCACCAACAGTGATGTTGCCGTTGGCGTCAACCGTACCTTCTTGCATGTTGGCACCGTTAACCATTTGCTCGGTAATACCGAACTGGGTGTAGAGCTGGCGGATCTCTGTGCGCTTTACATAGGTGCTGCGCAGCGTCTGCACATCCTTTGTACCACACTCGACAACGTTAAAGTTGCTACAACCTGCCGAGAGTGCTGCCGATGCTGGCTGCGCTACCCACAGGCTACCGATTGCTGCGCCGGCGACAACACCGAGTGCAACAAACGATTTTGCTAGTTTGTTCATTTGTTTTCCTCCTCGTCATTATTAGACGTTATGTGTTGAGATTATCATGTCCTTTATTTTTTGTCAACATTACTTTTTCATATATTGTGCTTATGCTTAAAACGATATTTTTTCACTTCTGTTCTATCATAAAATACACAATACTGCCACTGTTATATAGCAGTTGTAAGCAAGCGATGTTCGATGGTGTCGTACTTGCAAACATACAGCGTACGCTCTGTACTTTCTTCTGTTGCGTAGGCATGTAATTTACTCGGCTTTTTGACCATTATTTTCTCGAGCCTGTTTGTCGCTAGTTGTCTAGTCGTTTAGGATAGGCGAGGAGGAGTATCTTAATGAAGAGAGTGGCTGATTCAGGTATGTCTCCATAGGGGCTGCACGAGAGGCTAGCCAAGTACAGCGCAATCTGCTATACTGACAGAAGTTGCAGGATAGGGCTGCAATTGATCTTACACACGCCGCGGTGGTGGAATTGGTAGACACGTCAGACTCAAAATCTGATGTCCACTCGGACGTGCCGGTTCAAGTCCGGCCCGCGGTACCAGTGTTTATTCAGCTGTTTTCCGAAAAATAAGCCGTGATGTCGGCTTATTTTTTTGATTAATAACTCTTATTCTTCGAATATATCGGTCTCGAGAGCGTAGGCACGGGCAGGTAACTTCTTATCCAAGGTGGGCTTTGAAACGCAAGCGATATATTGGTATATCAAAGCTAATATTGTATACTGGAAGTAGTTATGCAGCCACAAGATTCGTCACGCACAACATCACGAGGGCACTCATCATCGCAGAGCCGCGATGCACGGCTTAGTGAAGTGCGTGGGCAAATTGATGCGCTGTACAATACGTCGAACAGTAGCGGTGGCACAAGCCGCCCAACTATGCAGCCCATCATTGGTAATGCGCCGACTCGCCAGCCAGCGCCCAGCACAAGCGCCAAGGCGGCTACCTTCTCAGTTCCAAACCTCGCCAGCAAACCAGCCAGCCATGCACCAGTGGTGCGGCACGCGATGGGTGGCGTTCAGCACAGCCAGACGGCTTACCGCCCAGGCACCCACGCCTGGCACCAGAGCCAAGCAGCTGCGGCATCAAGCGCTCACTCGGCGCCCACCTCCCGGGAGCGCGACATCTCATCTATCACGCCGCGCAGCCGCTCACAGGCGCACTATATTGGCACATCAGCCCAAGCGACGCAGTCACCACAGCCCAAGCCCACGCCAGCCCGCACAGCCGCTTCATCAACAGCTCACGCGCAGCAACAGCCCTCATCTCAAAATAACCATACCGAGCAACCAGCAGCGAGCGCGCATCAGCCGCAGCAGCCAGACAGCCAGCGCCCCACTGGTGCACCACGCCAGCCCACCGCCAACCAAAAGGCTGCTTGGCAGCAATACCACAGCGCCTGGCAAAACTACTATCAGCAGTATTATGAGCGCTACTACCTAGGACAAGTCAAGAAGGCTGAGGAGCGCCTTGCTGAGCAAGCCAAGACTCACGACGCCGATACACCTCACGCCACCGCAGCCGCTACTGATGAGCCAGA
>CALICZ010000194.1 GCA_938049075.1 uncultured Candidatus Saccharibacteria bacterium | reverse complement strand
AGCTTAGTGATCAAGCTCAAGCCTTTGTTACCGAGCACCTTCGTCTTAGACATACCAGTGCTATCAATGAGGCGACTACCAATGAGTAAATCAGCCTGGCGCTCATCGATCTGCGCGATACCCGCCAGCACATCCTCTGGCGCGTGCTGGCCATCGGCATCCATCGTGGCGGCAATATCATATCCATGCTGTCGAGCATACGATAGACCAGTTAAAGTTGCGCCGCCCGCACCAGAGTTAAGAATATGATCGATTGTAATGGCACCACCTTTTTTAGCTTGAGTAAGCGTGTCGTCCTTCGATCCATCATTTACTAGCACGACATCAATTGTATAGCCAGCTGCCTTGGCTTTGGCAAAGACTTGCCTGGATTGTTTGATCACGTCCTTGATGACCGTCGCTTCGTTGTAGGCTGGGACGATCACACACACCGTCTTAGTATTCGTTTTCATATTGGTATTATTATACTACGCCGAGAGGTAATTTCCGTAGCCTGATTTTTTTAACGGTGCAGCAAGTTCGGCAAGCTGCTCGTCGGTGACCCAACCGTTGATGTGCGCAGTCTTTTCGGGGCTGCCAACGACTTGGCCGGTGCGATTCTGTACAACGCGCACAAAGTCCTCAGCATCGGTCAGGCTGCTAATCGTCCCAGTATCAAGCCATACATCGCCGTTGTCTAGTGTCTGGACCTTCAGTTTGCCGCGACGCAGATACTCAGCGTTCACAGAGGTAATTTCTAACTCACCACGGTCGCTTGGCTGGACATTCTTCGCAATTTCTACCACATCATTGTCGTAGAAATAGAGTCCTACCACTGCGAAATTCGACTTAGGTTGGGCGGGCTTTTCTTCAATTGACACCGCATGATTGTTATCGTCAAAGGCTACAACGCCATACCGCTCTGGGTCAGATACTTTGTAAGCAAAGACCACGCCGCCGTCTGGGTCAGTACAGGCGCGCAGCGAGTCATCGAGCGCTGCGCCGTAGAAGATGTTGTCACCTAAGACGAGCGCCACCTTGTCGTTACCAATAAATTCCTCACCAATGATAAATGCCTGCGCCAAGCCATCGGGGCTGGGCTGAATGGCATATTGCAGATTGATACCCCACTGTACACCATCACCAAGCAAGCGCTGGAAGCCTGCTTGATCAGCTGGGGTCGTGATGATGAGAATGTCGCGAATCCCTGCTTGCATCAGCGTGGTGAGAGGGTAATAGATCATCGGCTTATCATAGATGGGCATCAGCTGTTTGCTAATTGCTTTAGTAATCGGCCACAGGCGCGAGCCCGAACCACCTGCCAAAATAATACCTTTCATACGTAAAACTCCTTTTTTGAAACTATACACTTATCATAACAGATATAGTTAATAGTACCATATCCCAAAACATGATGCGAATATGACATTGTAGAGATTCTACCCACAGCGGGACTAGCAAAGAGACTTGTTGATACATCACTATTAGTATATTATTGTGTACACAATAAAAGCTAAATATCAAAAGGAACCCATATGGCAAATCGTGCATACTTGTATTCAATTGACCGAAAACCATACACAGATGATGATATTGACAAAGCCCGAATAGTTGATATATCTGAATATAACTGGGGTATGCCAATTGTATACGAAATTCTGCTGAGTGCTAAAACAGAGATTGTTGATTCG
>CALICZ010000193.1 GCA_938049075.1 uncultured Candidatus Saccharibacteria bacterium | reverse complement strand
CACTGGCCTACGATACGCTCACTAATCAACACAAAGCAACGATTGGTCTCCAGCCTACCGATGGCTATTACAACTGTGGTATCATGCTCATCAATCACAAAAAATGGCTCAAGGATGATGTATCGAGTCAAGTCGTTGAGCACCTATCGAAGAAAAGCGACTACGTCATTGCCGATCAAGACCTCTGTAATGTTATGTTCCGAGGACAGATTAAGACGCTCGATATCGCTTATAATTTCTCTAGTGCGTTTTATGCTTATCGGCCGCAAGATCTGCTGCGCATTAACAACCTCAAGCAGCCGTATTTTTATAGCTACGACGAGATTATGACTAACTATTACAGTCCCAAGATTATTCACTCGCTCTATGGCATTCAGGGTAAACCGTGGGAAGTTGGCAACAAGCACCCCAACCGGCTGCTGTGGCAAAAGTACTTTGCACTCACTCCGTGGAAAAATACCGAGCTCCCACATGCCAAGAAAACACTGGTGTGGTATCTGTATGATGTCTTACCTCGCCCAATCTTTATGCAGCTATACATCATGGCAGTGGAGCGTAAATTTGCCGAGGTCGATAAAGAAAAAACCGAGACTACTGAAGCAAACGTGAGGTAGCGTATATAATAAAACAAACCGGCTCGAGGAAATCGAGTCGGTTTTGTCGTGCGCTGCAAAGGGTAATATTTCTTGATGTAGAATAGTGTCAATTTTTTATGCTCTTACTATCATGTATATTACTCAAGACGGCGCGTTATCTAAAACGCTCGTATGTAAAAGTGTTTTATAAAAGTGAAAACCGATTTTCGCGTCTATTATCTCATCTATAATGAAACTGGAATTAACTAATAGAGAAAATAATAAGCGAATTACTGCTAATGAATGTATTCTCAAGTTCTACCACACAGTAGTACAAGAGCAAAGAGGCACTAATTTACCATAAAATAACCTCTATTTTTATAGAGATTAGAGGATGTTCAAATTGCATTAGCTACGACAACAACTGATGAATGCGCGATGTAATATGGAGCCGCGCTGCCCGAGCAGCTTTATGCCAGCCAACCGATGCGAAGCGCTGAGCATAGCTATTATATACTGCATTTTCTTCTGCAAAGCGCACGCCATCCTTTGACTTTTCTTTGCTTGAGAGCGACTGGGCAAAGCGTCGATATTGGAATGTCTCAGTCTGATCAAAAGCAAGCACTGCTCCGTCAAGAATAAAATCAAATATCAAGACAAGATCTTCTAGTATAGTATACGTCGCATCAAAGGAATACCGTTTAAGCGTCGCTGTCTTCCAGACGATCGATGGGAAGTAGAGCCAGTCGCCATGACTCAGAGACGTTGCAAGTTTTTCGCCTGAGTAAAGCCCTGATTTACGAGGCTGCAAAAATCGCTTAACGCGGTCGACTAATGGGAGATATGGCTGACCCTTATCATTAATCACTTGCACTCCTGGCTGATAAAAGTCTGCCTCACCAATTGTCTGCAGTGCCACTGCTACGCACTCTGGTAAGAGCCGATCATCACACCCCACAATCATACAGTGTGGTGCCGTTACGTACTTGACGGCAAAGTTGAAGTTGTTGGTAATGCCGAGGTTTTCCTTGTGCCGGATATAGGTGATGCGTGGGTCAGCGAGTTTTGTGTAATAATTGTGCGCTTCGGTCGATGGGTAGTGGTCATCAAGAATGGTCAGGTGCCAGTCATCGCTCGTCTGAGCCAAGACAGAGTCAACCGCCTCTTTGAGGAGAGCGAATTCGCCCCAGTAGGGGATGACGATATCGAGTGATTTATTTTTTGTCATGAGCCGAGAGTTTAATTGACAATTCTTGATGGAGATCGCGCACGCGGCGTTCGTTTTGGTCGATCCGCTGGCGCTGCGTATTGACGATGTAGAAGAGTAACACAATCGCTGTCGTCTGGACAATATCAAACAAGCTCAACTCCGACGAATCAAACGGTGGGTGGCCAATCGAAATATTATACAGCGGGAAGCAGCTCAGCAGCACTGCCATCACCACCAACCACATCACCACTTGGTGGCGTAAGCGAGTGACGGTGATTTTATTTAGTTTGTATTGGGTGATGATGTTGACGAGCGCCAGGAGAATAATTGGCACATTGAGCAAGACAAGAGCAAAATATCTCATTCGAAGAGCTCCGTTAAGCGTTGTTTGAATAAGCGTTTGACGATATTGATGGCATTCCAGTTGTTTTGGCCTTTGGCGCGGGAA
>CALICZ010000192.1 GCA_938049075.1 uncultured Candidatus Saccharibacteria bacterium | reverse complement strand
ATATAATAGCGATATAGAATAATAAAGCTGGTATAATTCAAAACGTAAGGATCATCAATGACAAACTCAACCTCAACCAAAATGAAATGGAAATTCTGCGAAGACTTCAATGTCAAGCTCCAAAACGCAATGCCGATATCGAAGTTATTTGAAACGGAGAATTATGAGCCATATTGGCTTAGTGAAGACGAAGCCAAAAAGTTCTACAAGATGCCGCTCAAAGATATCACTATTGTCGCACCGGACGAAGAGAAAGCGGGCGTAAAGTACGCACCGTACTACATTAATGTTGATTCAGGAGAAAATCCCTCTTTTACAGTACGCCGCTTCCTATTTCTTGATATGCCCCTAGAGACACTCTGGTGGAACAACGTAGGCAACGGCCGCCTATTTTGTGCACTAATGCAATTCTATGATTATGGCGACACTCTCGGTAACGGCCAATGGCTTCCACAAAAACCAATGGAAATCATGATTACGAACCATCAAGATGGTAGTGGTGAGTTTATGTTCATCGACGGAAACGACCCAACAAAACGCATCCGCCATGAATTCAGCGGCATGGATGTATCTGACCTGTATATGGACGTACCTGAATGGGGAAAATGGCAGACACTGATTAAAGACTTTAAGTCTCGAACACCTACAGTATAGTTAGCGTTTGGTCGATAAAGGATTTAGGGAAATCAAGTTATCTAGGTAATTAGTAGAGCAAATACTCGGTATCCCAAGTTTTACTCCCCACTCTCTCCACCCTGATACTCGCTCAGGGTCACGCGCACGACGCGCTCTTTGCCATCGCGGAGGATGGTGAGGGCGACGACGTCGCCGGGCTGGTATTCGCCGATTAGGCTTGAGACGTCGCCTTGCTTGCCCACGACAAGACTGTTGATCTTGGTAATCACATCCTTCTCGCGGAGGCCAGCTTTATCAGCTGGGCTACCTGCTACAATCGCGCTTTTGTCGCCGCTCGTCATTACATACGCGCCTTCCTTGGCCGAAGTACCGACCTGCTTAGCAACATCCGGCGTGAGCATCACGTAGCGCGCTCCAAGATAGGCCCGGCGCACACCCTTGCCCGCCAAGACTGACTTGAGCGTCCCCTTCATCGCATTGACGGGGATGGCAAAGCTAATGCCCTGAGCGTTTGTTGCCACTGCTACATTGATGCCAATCACCTGCCCCGAGCGGTTGAGCAACGGCCCACCAGAATTGCCAGAATTCACGGCGGCGTCAGTCTGGATAAGGTCGGTCAGGCTTTCCGTTCGCTGGGTACTATTGCCCGATGTAGCGGCCGTCACAGGTCGCCCTTTGCCAGAGATGATGCCGCTGGTGACGGTGTTTTGGTAGCGACCCAGTGCGTTACCGATCGCCACGACCGACTGGCCCACCCGCACTGTTGCTGAATCACCCAGTGACAGTGGCGTGAGTACTGTATTACCCACCTCAAGTTTGAGATAGGCAATATCATTAAGCGGGTCTTCGCCCACCACCCGGACGTCATCATAGCGCGTGCCGTCCGAAGCAATGACACGGATAGAGCTTGCCTTAGACACAACGTGTTTGTTCGTGACGATGTAGCCGTCTTTGCTGACGATAATCCCAGTCCCCGCCGCTGCTGATTGGCGAGTGGTCGTGCGGAGGGATGATGATTCTTCGATATTGGTGATGATAGACACGACACTCTTTGATGCTTTGTCGGCTACATTAGCTACTGCAGATTCATCGGCGGTGGGAGCGAGGTTACCATCGGTGCTAACCTGGTCGCGCTCAGTGACGGTCGCATTGCGGTCAATTGTTCGCAAATAAACCCACATCGCCATCGCCACGACGAAAACGAGGGCAAGCGCACCCGCTGCAATAATAGACATGATTTTTGATTGACGCATGGCACGCGCCGCTCGCTGGTCTTGCGCTGTCATCTGCGGTTGTTGATTCATAACCTCTTTTCCCCTTACCCTTTTTCTCACTTGCCTCGGCTACGCAAGGCCAGTGGCGCTGAGGCTGTTAAACAACAGCAAAAGCGTCAGCACAAGCCCAACCGCCAGTGTCGATGGCAAGACAATATCTGCCCCGCGCACCACACCATGCTGGTAGTAGCTATCATAGGCACGCTCGCACACAAAGCCAAAGAGCACCAAAAAGAGCGGCAACTGTGCAAGCTTGATCGCCCCCAGACCAGAGATAGTATAAGCAAACATCCAGTGATAGCTCACCCAGCCAAGCTCCGCAAAAATCGTCGCGGTAATGAGCGCGTATGTACGCGTGAGTGGTTCCTCATAGCTACCAAGAATATGCCGCGCAGCACAGTATCCCAGCACCCATAGCGGTAGTACCACTAGGGCGGCATCCCATCGATAGGAACTCATAGCAAGAGCAGTCGCCCCAACAAAGACGCCAACACCCGCCTGAATAGCCACCGAACGGCGATCCGATCGTGGCTTGAGCACTACGAGCCACAACGCATGCAGCACTGCCAAGACAACCTGTAGCCAGATCACTCCACTAGCAGCATACATCAACATCACAACACTAATACCTACCGTGAGGTCGATCATATTTGCCACAATATTGGCAAGCCAAAAGCGTGGCCGCACTGCGAGCGCGCGCC
The DNA here is from genome assembly GCA_938049075.1 of uncultured Candidatus Saccharibacteria bacterium. Classification (GTDB taxonomy): domain Bacteria; phylum Patescibacteriota; class Saccharimonadia; order Saccharimonadales; family Saccharimonadaceae; genus Saccharimonas. The sequence goes on along the minus strand of CALICZ010000192.1, from coordinate 569 downwards.
ACTTACTCGCAATCACCAGTGCCAACGCGAGCCAAGGCGACTGCACCTCTAGGACAATCAAAAACAGCAGCGTCGCAAGCCCAAGATTGAGCGCCACATAAACGACCTCACTGACTCGAGACTGACGATGTGTACCATGCAAAAAATCCATTGCCTTTTATTATACCATTTTGGGCGAAAAAATAAGAGCCTAGGGCGAGAACATTCTACTCTCTACTGTACTACTGTACTGGCTGTGCTAGTTCCGCAGTTTGTCTTGCTACGCCTAAGTTTGCAGAGTCTCACCATAAGATCGCACGCCGCTTCTCTCGCATTTTCTCCGGTGAAGCGTGAAATTGATTGTAATAAATGTGCCTTTTTATATAAGTGTAAGAGAGTTGATACCCGAGGAGCGCTAGCTCTTGTTGCAATTTATCAGAAGGAAGGTGAAACAAATACTGAGGAAGAGGAATTATAAGATTCAGGCAGTATTTGCTTTGTTTGACTCAACCATACTATACGTTCTATACTTATTATATATGACAAGCAAATTCCATTTTCGCAACACCAAGCAACACTGGGTGGCTGCC
>CALICZ010000191.1 GCA_938049075.1 uncultured Candidatus Saccharibacteria bacterium | reverse complement strand
GGCGACAGCACGGCAAGCTGTAATGAGTATATGCTTGATAGAGTCAGTACGAGCAAAAATATAGCCTGGTGAATCTATTGTCCATGGTGAACCATCTAATGCGCACACAGCACAGCCGAGCTGTTGTGCAAGAAAAGAGCTTGCACAGACGTCCCAGGGGTTTGTTTGAATATTGATAATGCCATCGAGCCTCCCCAGAGCAACAAACAGGCTTGCAAGTGAACTATTGAGTGATAGAAGCATTATAGTCTGTATGCTGCTGTAGATATGAAATAATCTGAATATGCTTTTGTTTCATGGCTAGTGGCAATTTGGCGGTCGTGCCAAGATCGACATCGATGGTTGTTCCAGGTAGCGCCGGAGTAGGAACGAATGGTCGGCTACCTTCAAACACACCAGCACCAACTGACCAGTAATAGTTGCTATCCATAAAATTAATCACACAGCTTGCAACCAAGTGACCGTTGATTGCAAGTGCAATGTTAGTGCAGTACAGATAGATATGACGGCTAAGATTGTTCGTTCCGCATAATGGATCAATAATCCAGACACGTCCATTGCCTATTGTAGTGTCTGTATGCTCTTCTTCACTGAGGATTTTATCGCTCGGAAAATATTGATGAATCGTCTTGACTATCTGCCGCTCAATGGCGATATCTAAGTCGGTCGTTGTATCATTGGGGTGTGCTTTAATGGTGTAGATATGATTGGCTTGATGGGTGGATTGATGTATTGCTAAAATCTCTGGTGCAATAACTGAAAAAAATGTTGCTTCACGATGAAATGACATGATATATAGTATATATGATTAGACAAGATCAGCCTACTTGCTTTCCGTCAGAACTCCTCGTTAGCGTGTCATCGAGCAGTGATGGCACAATGCTTGACCGCACGTTAGGTGAGATACATCACCCGCAGGTAGTGGCACACCGACAGGCCTTTTGTCAGGCGAGCGGGGCCGCATATACGGATGTGGTGTATCAGCGGGTTGTCTATGGCGCAGGCCGCAGCTATGACCAGCTCTGCGAGGTCGATAGCGCTGCGACAACTCGCCATACTGCCGAGATGGTAGCAGATGGCCTCGTGACGCGCTCACCTGGAGTGGGGCTATTGTTGCCAGTGGCTGATTGCGTGGCGACGGTGCTGTATGATCCGGTGCAGCGGGTGCTTGCGCTATTGCATCTGGGGCGGCATTCGACACTCTCACCACTGCTTGCTCGGACAATTGATCGCCTCGTCCACGAAGGCTCTCGGGCAGAGGATATCATTGTCTGGATGAGCCCAAGCGCGCAGCGGCAGAGCTACGTCATGCAGTATTTTGACCAGGCAACTGACCCAGCCTGGCAGCCCTTTTGCTCGCACGACGCTGATGGTATCCATCTTGATCTGCCGGGCTTTAATGCTGCTGAATGCCAGCGCGCCGGCATTGCGCCGCACAATATCCATATCTCGCCGATTGATACAGTAACGAGCCCCGAGTACTTCTCGCACACAGCGGGCGACACTGGTGGGCGGTTTGCGGTGCTGGCAATGATGCGAGAAGAGTAACGGCAATCCGCAGATAGCAGAACATCAAGCTCCTCCGCGGTATGATTGCCATACCTTGCAATATATAATTACATCAGCTATTCTGTGATAAGAAAAGGTTTGCCCATCAATCGACCGTGGGTGGATACAAGAGAAGGAGCGTGGTTATGGGATGGTTCAAAAATTCGTTTGGCATTGGGGCTGGTGTAACGCTGGGAGATATGGCGGCTCAGACCGGTGTTACTATGGTAGTTGATATTATTGATGGATCGACTAAGAAGCTGCAGGATGACTATCGCATAGAGCATTTTGACCCAATTGTCCGCGACGATATTTCGCACATTATTGCACGTGGCGCGCTGAGTGAGATGTCATATCCTTTTCCTACCGAGCTCGATTCCAATGCGAAGGCCGCGCAGCAGCCAGGGGAGAAGAGTAGCTTCGTGCGGCGGCACAAGATCGCCGTCGGTATAACTGGTGCGCTTGTCCTGGTGGCAATATGCAACCCCAAGCAAAGCGCTATCGTATTACTTATTGGGCTGTGGCTGCTGGTTGTTACCGTCGGCATCACCATATTCAAAAAAGCAAGCCGCACTGCCACAGGCATGATGGTTGGTGCACTCAGTGCGCCAAAGCAGCAGCTTATCAAGGATGGCCAGCAGTATTGGCATATTCGCGAATACGTGCGCCAGGCCCTGGCTCTAGCTGAGCTCAGTCCGCAAGATGCTGTGCTGAAGCTGAGCCGCACCCAGCTTGTGCAACAGTTTCCAGACACGGTGGAAGAGATCGAGGCAAACGCCTTTTACTACAAGCAAAAACTGCAGCAATAAGTAAATAGAAGGAGCAACCCATGCGCATTATCAAACGTCCAGCAACCACCATTCCTAAAGAATCTGCCCACGGTGGCAGTGGGGCGCGCAAAGTCTATGTGTCGGCTGAGCACGCCACGAGCCCATATTGCGAGGCGATCACCCATGGTTGGCTGCGACCTTTGACTGGCATGACCACCCCGGTGTCGAGGAAACAATGATCGTCCTCAAGGGCAGTGGTGAGGCGTCTGACGCAGATGGTACATATACCTACAATCCAGGCGACGTCTTTATCTTTCCACCCGATACGCAGCACAAGATCCACAACCCAGGGCCAGACGAACATGAGATGATATTTGTGCGTATCACGGGGAAGTAGTTATTTCCACACGATGCAGGCAAGACCGAGTGTCGCTAGCGTCGTTGCGAGAATCTTTTGTCGTGGGTGATCACGCTCACCAAGCAGTAATGCGCCGAGTATCATAATGATAATAACCCCGGTTCCAGAAATGAAGCTCGTGATACTCACCAGCCCTGTACTAAGGGCGAGTACAAAACAATGTGCAGACAAAGCCCGAAATGTCATGAGCAGATAGGTCTTCTTTTGGCAAAAGAGCTGACGATCAATCGGTCGTTTAAGCACCAGAACAATACTCCACAGGAGCGGTGTTGCGATATATGCCATGAGCGTCATATAGGTAACATAGCCAACAGAAGTCACAAGCTTTTTCTCGACGATATTCAAGCAGGCAATTGTCATAGCGCAGCTGACAGCCCACGCAACACCGGCTCGGGTGGTCTTGCGTGGCCCTCGCTGACGAATGATGAAGGCAGCCATGAAGATAAGCCCACCGCCAACAATTTGGAGAAACGAGACATATTCTCCAAGAAGAATGACACCAAGGATGGTCACAAAGAGTAGCCGTACATTATACAAAACCGAATGGACACCTGCCTCGAGACGCTGCAACGACAGCGTATTGGTAATATGGAGCGCTATAGTAAGACTCAATGCCAGACACAAGAGGAAAACTGCCTCACCAGTCATAGCACCGAGATGGAGTGGCACGAACCACGATACGATAATAATCGGGAGAGCAATACCTGTCTGCATGAGTGCAGCCTGCACCCAAGGGTCGGCGCGTCGGCTCAGTGAGCGGCGCAGCACCAGATTGTACCCGACAAGCCCAACGAGGTGGAGAATAAGGAAACTATACCACATAAGTTAGTTATGTTCTGGTCGATTCCTTAACCGCTTCAATGTTGTGTATAAATCCAGCGGTGTTAGCGCGTGAGGCGGCCGTTGGTCCTTCTGTATCTCTGGTTGATGGTTATTGTTAGGCAAAACTGTGACGCTCTGCAGGCTACGAAGCCAGCGCACGTACTGGGCAAGCGACTCAGCAGCGTAGCGCAAATCGACAATCTCGGGGTCGGGATAGAACTCGATGCTATCAGGCCCGATCTCAGTAATCAGACCAGCGACGGGTGTGTAAAACGTTGCATCTGGGCTGCGCGGGCAGGTAGGCATTGTCGCAAGCACATCACTGCAGCGCGATATATCAACGAGGAGATGCTCCGCAATAGTCGTCTGTGATTCGTGCGCACGAGGAATGTGCGGTACTCGGTTGATGATAACGCGATTAGCGAGCTGTGGTGGTAATTGACGTGCAGTATCATCACGTCCTGGCAGCGGTATAACTGGTGTTTTGTTTGCAGCATAGAGGCCTCGATCTGGGTTGATTGCGAGGCCAGCCAGTGGCATTGTTGCTGCCTGATCTGGTAGCAGCGTTTCGACAGTAGGCGTGAGGTGGTCGGGAAGTCGTACAGCCATAATAAATACTATTGTACCATCGTTTCTATTTGGCGCGTGAGAATTGATCGCTCGATGACGCAATCGATTGACCGATCGTGTCTTCTGGCACCTCATATCCCTTCGCGCGAAGGTATTCAATAATGCGCTCTTGCTCGCGTGGGGTGTAGTGTATGCTCGAGCGGCTGCCGCGGGCTTTGCGGCGGACGCCAACAAGCATATCGTCTGCTTCTGCCACGTTGTTGAGTGCTGTAATAGCGCGTCGCACAGTCATATGATGCAAACCAAGCTGTCTGGCAAGTCCAGTAACACTCAGCTCGCCTTCTTGCGGTGAGGGCAGGCCAAGCAGACCCTGCTCTCTCAGGTAGTCTGCAATGATGCCAGCTTGACGCGACGTATAGAGCCTATGTATTGTATCCCTGCGAGCGGCTATAGCAACAGTACCAATTGCTGCAGCAACCTCGGGGTTTTCCGTAGCGTGCTCTATTGTCCGCCATGAGACACCAAGGTCTCGTGCAATGCTGTGGATGGTTCGCTTGCGAGGGCGAAGTTGGCGCGGCGGCGTATTATCGGCCTGTGCGGCTGCAATGCGTTGATGTACGTCAGCAATTGGGCTTGTGAGTGCATCGCATATATTCGAGGCAAAGTGACGTTCTGTTGGCAGGGTAATGCCATGGGCGGTATCTTTCGTAACAAGCACCGCTAGTTCATCCTTGGTGTATATGTGGAGTAGTTGGCGATCACCTGCATTATGGTTCCTAAGGGGGTCTTCTTTCTCCAGAGCTGGGTCAAAGACAAAAGCAACCTCTGAGTAGGTGATGATGGTGCGAGCGGGTTGGGTGTCGTGTGGCCGGATATTTGTGATAAAGCGAAGAGGTGGCGGCTGGTCTGTATAGCCTCTTCTTGGTTCTGTTTTGCTTTGCGATATATACACCTGGGCTGGGTCACCAACAGAAAGGCCGATATCGTTCTCAAGCAAGAAGCAAAGAAGTTTATGTAAATCGTTGAGTTTTTCTGCTTGAGTAGTATATCTGTCGTATATCTCGGGTGATTGTGTTGGTTGCTGGGGTGTTTCCATACCTACCACCATACTATAATGCAATCGTTTGTTGCAAACACTTAAGTATAAGCTAAAGAGCCACTGTCCCGTCAAGCGACCGTCCGAGATAGGCTGCTACCTGCTCAGCTTGCTCAGGCGAGAGGTGGTAGCCTAGTGTGCAAGCTAGCTGGCCGTTTTGGCGCCGCACACGGTATCGCTCGAGCGCTATGCCAAGAGCTTCAATAGCGTGATTAATCGTCGCGTGTGTAACATGGAGCCGCTCAGCAACAGTCGTGCGGAGCAGATACCCCGCTGGCACAGGAGTAAAGAGCCCTTCTTCACGTGCCCAGTTTTCGATCTTCCGCTGATCCGTGGGTGAGTAGTAGTCGTATGATAGCCCGGTGGCTTTGTGGTACTCCTTGCCGTGGATATCGGCCCCGGCGCTATTAAGCTCGTCAATGATATGCTCTACTGTCCTGTAATGAACGCCAAGCTTTTTGGCGACACCATTGAGTGTGCGATATCCCTCTGGTGGTGGAGTAGACTGGAGGTACTCGGCGAGGGTCGCTACTTGGCGTGGCGTCAGGAGATGCTGCAATTCTGTGCCGCGCTGGGTAGTAGCAATTTTGCCAAGTTTTTCACGAATGACAGGATCATCCAGAGATTTCTCGATGGTTTGTGGTGCAACACCAAGCTCTCCGGCGGCATAGTGGATGGTTACTTTACCAAGTGAGCGCCGGGTTTGATCTGTATGTTGTTGCTGCTCAAGCTTCATAGCCTCAGTGATGCGCGCCCGAGCATCGGTAA
>CALICZ010000190.1 GCA_938049075.1 uncultured Candidatus Saccharibacteria bacterium | reverse complement strand
GATCGCTTCGCTGATGAGCTACTATCACTGGCCATCAAAGCCAATGCTGATTACCAAGGTGGCTATGCCCTCTGCACGCCACTGGGGCGCATCATCATCTCGCAATTAGCCGTCGAATATGCCGAAAAGTACAACTGCACAGTCATCGCACATGGTGCCACTGGTAAAGGCAACGACCAAGTTCGCTTCGAAACTTACATCACCACGCTGAGCCCTAAACTCAAGATCTTAGCACCAGTACGTGAGTGGAGTATGGGCCGAGAGGAAGAGCTTGCCTATGCCAAGAAACACAACATCCCCGTGCCACATACTCAGGAATCGCCTTATTCGACCGATGAAAACATGTGGGGCATCACCAGCGAAGGCGGCGAAATTGAATCACCCTCACTTAAGCCAAACTACCACGCCATTCTCAATTGGTGCTCAACCATCAAATACACACCAGACGAAGCCGAAGATATCACCATTGAATTCATCAAAGGCGTGCCTGTCGCTGTCGATAACCGTCACTTTTCACTTCAAGCACTCATCCAGCACTGCAACCAGATCGGCCGCAAACACGGCGTCGGCGTATCAACCCTTATTGAAGATCGGCTGGTCGGACTGAAGGTGCGTGGTGTCTACGAAAACCCTGGCGCTGCCATCTTGATTGCTGCCCATCAAAAGCTTGAGCAATTGGTCTCGACCCGCGTTGAAAATGAACTCAAAGCCGAAATGGACAAAAAATGGGCCTACCTCACTTACGCAGCGCAGTGGTACGAGCCAGCCGTCCATCACATCAATACCTATATTGATGATCAGAACCAAAAAGTCACTGGCACAGTGACAGCTCGCCTGTACAAAGGCACCATCACCGTCGTCAGTGTAGACTCACCGCATTCGTTGTTTGATATCAATCTTGCAACGTTTGATTCCAACACCGCATTCAACCAGAATTCGTCCGCCGGATTCATTGAATTATATTCACTAAGTCAGCGAATAGCTGAAGGAGCATACTCATATGGCAAGTAAACTATGGCAATCAACCGCAACTGGCTCACTCCACCCATTGGTCGAGTCGTACACTATTGGTGACGATCAGGTGTTGGACCAACGTTTACTCGGTCACGACATCACTGCCACCAAAGCACACGCCCACATGCTAGAAAAAATTGGCGTGCTGACCAGTGACGAATATCAGCAATTGGCAGCGGCCTTGGACGAGCTATTCAATAAGTGGAAAACCGGTGCATTCACCCTCACCAGCGAACACGAAGATGGCCACACTGCCATTGAGCTATATCTAACAGAAAAACTCGGACCGATTGGCAAAAAGGTTCATACTGGCCGAAGCCGCAATGACCAAGCCTTGGTGATGATGCGCCTGTTCATCAAAGCAGAACTTGAAGCAGTAGCCGAAAAATTGGAAGCAGTCGCCCAGGCCTATGCTGGCAAAATTGCCGCCATTGGCCAGACTGAAATGCCTGGCTACACCCACACCCAAAAGGCTATGCCTACTACCGTCGGTATGTGGCTTGGCTCATATCACGATGCGTTTCATGACCTCCAGCAATTGGTCGCACACAGCATTGCCGCCATCGACCAAAACCCGCTGGGTAGTGCTGCCGGTTTTGGCGTTACCCTGCCGCTTGACCGCCAGATGACGACCAGTGAGTTGGGTTTCGCTAAAGTACAGGAGAACCCCATGTACTGCGGCCTGTCGCGCGGCGTGTTTGAGCTGATCGCTGTACAAGCACTCAACCCCATCATGGTCTTTGCCGGCAAATTCGCTGAAGACATGTTGCTGTTTACCTCTCAGGAGTTTAATTATTTCAAACTGCCTGTCACCATGACCACCGGCTCGTCTATTATGCCACACAAACGCAACTACGACGTCTTTGAGATCATGCGCGCCACCGCCCACGCCTATCCGAACTACGCTTTGCAACTCCAAGCTATTTCGACAGGTGCTGGCAGTGGTTATCACCGTGACTTACAACTAACCAAAAAGATCACCATGGATGCCTTCACTTCGGCCCTCAATACGCTAGAGGTTTTGGCGCTTTGCGTAAGCGAGCTAGAAGCCAACACTAAGCGATTGGCTGAGGCGATGACCGATGAGCTCTACACCGTTGCCAAGATCAACGAATTGGTGGAAAAAGGTGTGCCGTTCCGCGACGCTTACCAGCAAGTTAAGCAATCGTTTTTGGTGAATAATCAATAATCACTGATCTTGAGAGAAGCAAGCGGGGCTCAAATGTAACTTACCGCCGCACGACACGCTTGCGATACTCTGCTGCCGTCATGTAGGTCGTCGTATCTGTCACTCTATCAAAGAAAAGTATACCCTGACAGTGGTCAGCTTCGTGTTGAAAGACATGAGCAACAAAGCCATCCAACACCGCAGTATGATGCTCGCCCCGCTCATCATCCCACTGGGCGTTGATCTGTTGGTAGCGCTGCGCCTGCGCAAAGAGCCGCCCCTCATCGCCGCTGGCGCAGCCCTCCCACATGCCCGTTGTCTGGCCAATGCCGGTGTATGATGGATTGATAATAACTTGCTCAAATGGCTCGCGGTCTGGGCGGTTTGGCGTTGGCTTGATAGCAATTACGCTCAGCGCCACAGCGCGCCCCACTTGGGGCGCAGCCAACCCAACACCGTAGTCTCTACTTGCCACAGTATGCTTAATATTTGCAATAAGCTGCTGCACTACTGGTGTGGTGATCTCCTTGCGGCTCACGTGCCTCGCTTTCTCGCGCAGTACCGGATCGCCCGCTTGACAGATTGGTAGGAGTGTTTTTTCTTGACGCATTCTTTAGTGCATAGTATACACTAAAGTAGCTATCAAAAGCTATTTTATCTTTTTCCGTTTTGTAATATAGTTTTGTCTATGGTAGACGATATATCATCTTCCTTTCAGTATGGCGGCAAAACCATTTTTGCTTCTTGGTGTACTATACGACAAAAATCTGCTATACCCGATCTCCCCTGGCAACAAGTCTATACGATCGGTAATTTAGCTGGTTCCGTTCCGCTCGTCTATAGTGCGGTCAAGAAGAGCTATAATCTCCCTGGCGGCAAAACTGAATCTGGAGAGACAATTGAGCAAACCATCACACGAGAGATGGTAGAAGAGTGCAACATGCGCGTTATTGAATGGCAACCACTCGGATACCAGTGCTGCCTTGAGCCAAACGGCATGCGCGTATACCAGCTTCGTGTCTATACAAAGCTCGAGAAAATTGGCGAGTTTACTCACGATCCTGGCGGCGATATCATTGCACATACCCTTGTTGATATCAACGATGTAAACCGCATCATTGGCCAAGGAGATATTGGAGCGTGTATGATTCAACAAGCGAAACGGTATTTTTCTAAGGTATAATATTTATAAGTCTATACAACGAAGGAGTTTATCTTGCAACCTACTACGAGCCGTACCATATTTCGTACATTATGGCAAACATCTCAGCCATATCGATGGCAGCGTGCAGCAGCGCTGGTGGTTGCGGCAACGACATTTATAGTCAGTACTTTTGTTGGGCCGCTCATTATTGCACGGTTACTCGATATTATCCAAAGTGGCCATCTATATAACAGTAGTGATGTGTGGTCGCTTGTAGGAATGTATACACTGAGCCAACTTTGGTCAGAAGTAATCGGTTGGCGCTTGACGATGCGCATTATGTGGCCATTCACCATGGCAATGCAGCGTGATCTCTATACCAAGATTTTTGCTAAACTCAGCCACGAGAGTGTTTCGTTCCATGCTAATCGCTTTGGCGGAGCGCTGGTGAGTCAAGCGAATAAACTGTCTGGCGCAGTCGATCGCTTTTGGGATGTAATCATTTGGTCGGTCCTACCACTGGTTATCTCACTTGTCGGATCAATTGTCGTTTTAGCCACAATGCTGTGGCAGTATGCACTGTTTTTGGCACTTTTTTCTGTGATCTTTAGCACTGTGGTTTATGTTGGCTCTAAGCCACTCGCTCGTTTGAGCGAGCAAGAAGCTGAGGCAAGCAATACCATTAGTGGTCAGTTGACGGATATGGTATCAAACATCCTAGCTGTTAAATCGTCTAGTAGTGAGATACTTGAACAGAAACGCTTCGCCATGGCAGTAGAAAACTGGCGCACTGCTGGCCTCAGCACTATGCGTACGTATATCATCACAAGCAGTTTCTTCTCTACAGTCAATACTGCCATCAAGATTGGTGCTATCGTCTTCGCAGTTTATGCCGCTCAGCACAGCACAATTTCCGTTGCAACAGTTTATCTTATCATCACCTACACAAATAGTGCAGTGCGTGAGCTGTGGAATATGAATGGTATTATGCGCAACTACAATCGCATCCTCGGCGACGCCCAGACTATGGTCGAGATTTTGCACACCCCAGCGCAACTGGTTGATACGAGTGACGCAGTACTGAATGTCTCACGCGGCGCTATCACGTTTGATCATATAAGCTTTGCACACGATGACGACCCAAATCGCGTGCTATTTCGTGACTTCTCGCTCCAAATAGAACCCAACCAAAAACTCGGCCTCGTCGGCACCAGTGGCGCAGGCAAGACAACACTGACGAAGTTGTTGTTGCGATTTTATGATCCAACCAGTGGAGCGATTTTGATCGATGGACAGGATATTCGGATGGTAACACAAGAGAGTTTGCGGCAGCAGATTGCGTACGTACCACAGGAGCCACTCTTGTTTCATCGATCAATTCGGGAAAATATTGCCTATGGTAAGCCAGGGTCAACACAGGACGATATTATACTGGCAGCGAAGCAAGCTCATGCCTGGGAATTTATTACACAGTTACCAGAGGGGCTAGAAACGGTGGTTGGTGAGCGCGGCGTAAAGCTATCTGGTGGGCAGCGGCAGCGGATTGCGATTGCACGAGCTATTCTCAAGGATGCGCCTCTATTGGTGCTCGACGAAGCGACTAGTGCATTAGATTCTGAGTCAGAGGCGCTGATCCAACAATCGCTTGAGACACTCATGCAGGGACGGACGTCAATTGTGGTGGCGCACCGACTGAGTACGATTGCAGCGCTAGATCGAATTGTTGTAGTTGATGAGGGTCATATTGTGGAAGAGGGAAGCCATGACGAGTTACTGGCAAGAGGTGGTATATATGCACGGTTATGGTCACGACAAAGTGGTGGATTTCTCACGAGCGAAAGTAACGACACTCCATAACAAAGAACCGGCACATCCATGCCGGTTCTTAAGGCGGAGATCTGGTGGGAGTTGATTAAGCGTCTGCTTGCTTGAGAGCGTCGATCAGCACTTGCTTCGGCTTCATACCGACCAGCTCTGCTACCACAGCACCGCTCTTGAAGATCTTCATATTGGGGATACTCTGCACTTGGTGCTGCAGGGCAAGGGCCGCATTGTCTTGGCTAGCCTCGGTGTCAACCTTGACGACATCAAACTCTGTCTCTTCTGCAATCTGCTCGAGCAGCGGCGCCATTGCACGGCACGGCGGGCACCACGGTGCCCAAAAGTCGACCAGCACTGGCCGCTCGCTCTGGAGGGCATGCTCCTCAAATTCTTGCTTGGTAGTGGTATTGTATAGTGCCATTGTTTTTCTCCTTATAAATTATGATTATCGTGATGACAGGGGTGGCATGTGCCAGTAATGATGAGCGGCCCATCGACGAGGCAGTCTGCTACCTGCCGCGCAAGCTCACGCCGCAGCGCTGACGCGATGGTAATATCATGCAGGCCATCGCAGGAGCTGCAAACAAAGTGGTCATGCGGCACAGGATTGCTATCGTAGCGCAGGCAGCCATGCGTCGTTGCTGGTGCCAGGCCAATCACTCCATCCGCCTGCAACCGCTGGGTAATGCGGTGCACAGTGGTCGCACTCACACGAGGATACTCGTGGCGTAGCGCGGCTGCAATCTCGGCGTTGGTGGCATGCTGCAGCTGGCGAAGAATCGCGATCACTCGATCGGTATATTTCGTCGTCCGGCGTTGCACTACTTGCTCCATGCAGCTATTGTAATTGATTTACAATAAAAAGACAATGCTTTTTCTCTATTATTTTCCAAACCCTATCTACTCAGTGCGAACACTCTTTACTTCTAGTGTTCGTTTTGAGAAGCCAATCCACTCAAAGAAATATCACCTCGTATACTACTAGCATAGGGCTTCAAAGCCTGAGGTATGAAACTTTTGCAATAGATACTACACCCGATTCATAATGGTTATGCTATACTAATGGCATGACAACACATCCAACTCCCCTGCACGAATTACTGAAGCTGACAAACAAGACGGTGCTCATCACTGGTGCCGCGATGGGCATTGGCAAGGCGATTGCATGGCGCTATGCCGAGGCTGGTGCTGCCCTCCAGCTCGTTGATCGTGATGCCGACGCACTGCAGCAAACTGCTGCCGAGCTGCGCGAGCAATTTGATGCTGCTGTCACAACGCACATCGTCGACCTCTCCGACAACAGTGCTATCACCGCGCTGTGGCGCGATATCACTCCAACGCCAGATATTCTCATCAACAACGCCGGTATTTTTGCACCAGTCAAGCTCGCCGATATCGACCAGGCAACCTTCGACAAAACAATCCAGATCAACACTCGGGCAGTGCTCACCATGTGTCAAGAAATGATCGCCCGGCGCACATCGCCAGGTATTATCATTAACATCAGCTCCATTGAAGCCCTCAAGGGTATGACCTACGACATGACGCTCTACGCTATGAGCAAAGCCAGCGTCCTTGCGCTGAGCCGTGGGCTTGTCAAAGACTTTGGGCGGAGTGGCTGGAGGATTAATACCATCTTGCCGGGCGGCATCAGTACGCCAGGTGCTAAGAAGATGGGGCTTGCGGCACTCAAGAAGCTCGACTTCTCCATCATCAAGACTGGCCTCACCTACAATCTCCGCCTCCCTGCCAAGAATCTGGGCCAGCCCGACGACGTTGCTTGCACTGCGCTGTGGCTTGGTACGCCAATGAGCCAGTATGTTAATGGAGCGGAGATTGTGGTGGACGGCGGATTCCTCGCGGTGTAGCGGCTGCATGATTCCGGCCGATATAGCAGAAGAAACCAGCCTCACATGACTAGTTTCTTTGTTTTTCACCGCCTTTACATACGTCGCATGACGTACTTACTCACTAGGTGCTACGCTGCTGCATCGTCGCTACCCTGCTCGGTCGCAACATCCTCCGCATCCGCGCTTTCGGCGGTACCAGCGGCGGCCTCATTAGCGGCAGCAAGTGCACTTGGCTCGTAGGCACTCGCAATGACGAGATCCTTCACCGTCACGTCATCATCGGCAGTACCTTCACGGCCATCGTCGTGTTCGACTAGTTCAACACCTTCAGGCAGTGTAATGTTGCCCACTGTGACGCGATCACCCTCACTAGCTAAGTCAAGCACCGAAACATCAAGCGTTTCAGGTAAGTCCATCGGCAAGGCCTTCACCTCAACCTTCTCAATTGCCTGCAGCACGACTAGCCCATTCTTTTCAGCTTCAGACTCACCCATACCAATAAGGCGCACTGGCACCTCTGCCGTAACCGGCTCGTCTGCGCGCACCGCATGCAGGGCAATGTGGCGAATCACGCCCACTCGCGTTGGGTCGTAATCGATACTTTTGATAAGCGCAATGCGCCGCTTAACCCCTGTCAAATGAATCGGTGTGTGGCGGCCAGCTGCGGCCACAACCTTTGCTACTTCACCACTCGGTGCCTGCACATCAGCAGCCTCCATACCAGCACCATACACCACCGCTGGCGTTATGCCCTGGCGGCGCAATTGACGAACTTTCTTACCATGAATTGATCGTGTCTCGATCCTTAGTGTTATCTTATCTCCCATAGTTCTCCTTTCGGATATGTTTCCGGAGTTAAGTAATATTGCCTCTTTAGTATAGCATTTTTGTGCCAGGTGGGCCAAAAGCAGCAAAGAACTCCCTTCCCCAAGCAAAGTATGGTATACTAAAGCGCGATGGAATCACTTATACATGCAATTACTGGCCTCGGCATTGCTGCAGTTTTGCTCGTGGTCTATGCAGAGTCTGGCCTCTTGATTGGCTTTGTCTTGCCGGGGGACAGCCTCCTCTTTACGGCAGGCTATATGGTGAATCAAGAGATCCTTCGTCTGTTTGGCCAGCCGCTCAATATTCACCTCTTTGTTGCAGCGATCGCTCTTATGGCAATCCTGGGCGATAGCACTGGCTATGCCTTTGGTCACAAAGTTGGGCGCAAGCTTTTTCTCAAGCCCAACTCGCGCTTTTTTAAGAAAAAATACCTCGAGCAGGCCGAGCAATTTTACCAAAAGCACGGCTCACTAACCATCGTCCTGGCGCGCTTTGTACCCGTCGTGCGCACCTTTGCCCCAATTGTCGCTGGCGCTAGCAAGATGCATTACAATACATTCCTCCTGTTTAACATCGTCGGGGGTGCGCTATGGGCCGCCATCTTCACCTATCTTGGCTACTTTGCAGGCGAAATCCTTACCAAAGCTGGTGTTAATATTGAGGTGACCGCAATTATTATCATCCTTATCTCTGTTGCACCGATGGTCATCCATGCGCTCAAACAAAAATCAACTCGCGATAAGCTCAAATATCAGCTCTCTGTGCTGTTCAGTAAAGGCAAGCGAACGAAGAAATAACCTCAGTACATTTATTTAGCACACTATTTGTGTAAAAAGTCAGCGTATGAGTAGCTGGCTTTTTTATTTTGTCTTGTTCGATTATCCGATATTTTTTGCCCTATACCTCTTATCTGGCAACTGGCGGCTCATCGCCATACATCTGACGAATCTGCTTTTCGTACTCTGCAAATGGCGGCAGACCCATCGCTGCACGGCGCTCATCAAGCCGCTCAGTATCTTCGACTGGGTAGAGACGAAGTGTCTTGCCCCGCCCCTGAAACTGCGAGCCATATATCT
>CALICZ010000189.1 GCA_938049075.1 uncultured Candidatus Saccharibacteria bacterium | reverse complement strand
CACCCTACCTGGTAAACGATATCACGCGTATTGCTCCTGGTGATAGTGCAAACAACGCGCGTGTCATGCGACATAAAATGTGGCAACAACATAAGTACACAGGTTTGTGCGCCACCCCATCCAAAGTAGTACACAAAACCAATCGCAATCGCTGCTTGACAGCACCTTCTTCTGAAAAAACGAGTGAACGTCGAGTGTATATTTGACTTTCTTAAAGAACATCTTCACCTTGACTCCTCGTTCCCTCGAAGCGTGAACGGCTATGCCGTTCACTATATCCGTACCCTACTTGGCTACCAAGTGGGGTGGGGTTGAGATTTAGGTATACACGTGAATATCAAAACCTATTATCTTGGTATTTGCTCTTTACCGCTCACTACTCCATATCGATGAAACAAGAGGGCCGACGTAGTCCAGTGTAAGAGGTTGATATTGGGGGAATATCGGTCCTAATAGTGATCTACCTGAGGAGTGTAGCGTGGAGCATGAGAAAACAGAGGAATTTTGAGATTCAAATAGACAATTGACAATGCTACCACGCATTTCGTACAATAGAAATTCTAGACAATAAGGAGAACACATGTCAAATTCAGAGAGAGAGAGAGAGCCTTAACAGGCAATGCTGAGCAGATAGATGCTGGTGAGGTTGCGGCTGAGCGTAGCGACCAACAACGAACACGCGCTATAGCAGTGGTGGCAGCAAAAGGAATTGAAATGGCAACGGCTATTTCTCGTTTTAAAGAATGGCGAGAAGGAAGACGAGAAGAAAAGTGGGAGAAACGGGCAGCTGCCTACAAAGAAGCGAGGAGAACCCTTTATGGTCCAATGGTAGACCATATCTCTTTTGGTCTTCTTGGTGCTCGCCCCGGAACGGGAATTAATGTCCCAATGGTACTCCCCCCTAATCCGGTGCTCGTAGCTTATGGGAAGAAAATGCGTCGTGATTCGGAGACCCCGGAGGGGCAGAAGCGGCTTGATGATCTTCTCGAATTCCTTACACGGGAAGATGAAAAAGAGCGGCGTTCTTGGAAACAACAAGACCAAGGTGATGATAAAGTACTTTAAGGCATCAAGTAACAAAATTTCTAGACTCTGAATCATATCACTGTATAGTGATATACACAGCTACGCCGCCCGAAACTCATACACAAACGCACCTGTCTTTTGTGAGAGACAGATGATATCTAGGTCGGGCGAGCCGTGTTTATCTGGGAGTGCTTGTCCAAGATAATGGAAGCGAATGATACACGAGCTATCTGGGGCAGCGACCGAGCTCAGCAGAGCACGCGCGTGGCCAGATATGTGTTCTGAAGAATCAAGCGGCAGTGTGCGCTTAAGCCGCGAATATGCCATCTACCCTGTGCAACCAAACGCACAATCGCGAAACGGCTGGCTAGCGAGCAGACGCTGGCGTGCGGCGTGGTCGGTAATAGTGCCGATGACGATGCCGCCTGGCCCATCAATGTTGATAAATTCACCGCGGCTTAGGGTAATGTCAAGCGACTGCGTGGCCTCGCTCTTTACTCGCTGCGCGAGCTCCTTCGTCGCATTCGTCCAGAGTGGCTCGGGTCGCACTGCGTGCAGGGTAGCGCTTATGCCAACACCTGCCACGATGAGCAGCATAATTACCACAAGGGGCAGCCACAGATGGTGGAGAAGAGTGAGAAGCTTGGCGAGTGTATTGCGCATGTATTTCATGCATATAGTATAGAGCAGGCGCTGGATGCTTGCAATGAGAGCAAAACAATGTAATAGCTAAAGATATGTTGTCGCGCTACGTGCGTTATTTTGTGCCAGCAAGGTAGATTTCTTGCACTTGAGTATCACTCAGCGCGGTGGTGTGGACAGCTCCAAACTGCATCATGCCAGTGAAGAATGTGTTTGTGCTGTTAATAGGTGTGTCATCGCCATTACGCCACTCGCTAAAGCGCCCACAGCCAAACTTCCAGTAACCGCGGAAGTTTTGGCCTTGTGTGACACTCGGGTCGTGAGCAACCAGTGCACCATCGGCATAGAGCCGCATGCCTTGTGGTGAGAGTGAGGCCGCAACATGATGCCATTTGCCATCGGCGTAGTTTTTGCCGGCTGGTGAGAAGATTGAGCGCGTGGCATTAGGCCACACCGCAAAGGCAACACGTCCTTGCTTATCGAGAAAGAGGACGCGGTCTAAGCTTGGGTCGGCACCATTGTCTGGTGTACTAGCAAAGCCAGCAATGCGCCCATTGTTTGTCCCATACTGGCGGGTATTGAACCAGACAGAGAGGGTGAAGGTAGTGGGGTTATCGATGAGTGTGGGGTAAGTAAGGCAGGTATCTTTGAAGAGGGTGCTGCGCACACGGTCGCGGCGGCAGGCGTATGATTGTGAGCCATGAGCAGCGGCAGAGCGCGTCAGCCAGGAGCCGCTATGGCCATTGCCAGATAGGTCGCGCTCGGTGGTGCCAGTATCGAAGTACGTCATGCCATAGATGAAGAGTGCCTGCGCGGGGGCAGTGAGCTTGGTGGCATCAGTGCAGTTGTAGAGCACTGGGCGGGTGGTATTAGCACTGTTGCGGATCGTACCGGAAAACGCCCCGCTCGTTAGATAAAAATTATGAAAGATAATAAAGCATATCCCTACCAGGGTAATAATCGCTGCAATAATAATAGAGGTAACAGGTAGTGGCTGTGGTGAGCTATCTGCTGGAGTAGGCCGAGATAACTGGCGAAGGCCGTAGAGCATGAGCCCAAAAGGGATAAGGCAAATGAGCATAATGCATAGGATAACCCATATTGTGTAATGAATCGTTGGCGTGAAGAAATACTGCCCGTGGCTGTTTTGTACCGAGACGGTGATGGTGGCATCTTGGCCAGGGTAGAGCACTGTACCGACTGCGTCAATCGGGAAGACGCCAGTATTGACGATGTGCATGGCTGCACCTTCACCAGACGGCAAAACACTGAGCACACTAAAGTTGATCCACGGATGAAACCACAGCGACACAGCACAGAGCACCAGCGTCATACCAATAATCCGATAATACCAGCGCCACGTTGGGCGAGTCCGGCGGGTGGCTAAGTGGATGACAAGCCAGCCAATCACCACCCATGGCACCATTAGCCATACCCAGCCAAGCCATGGGTTGATGAAAATTGCTTTGCCAATGATGGCGCTGTGCTCGATGGGAAGTGGATCGGCCGCGTGGTTGAGGTCGCCCTTGGTGAGGATATGCTGGTTGGTGATGGACTGAATCCGATGAGTATACGTCCGGCCGTGGCGCTGGAAGGTAATGATATCGCCGGGGTGATAGTCGCTGGCTGGCTGCGTGACAACGAGCGAGCCGACTGGCGCGGCAGTGGCCATACTCGGTGTTGTGACGAAAAAGATACGCATGCCAAGCGCCGCCATCACAGCAACGAAGCCTCCAAGACAGAGGCTCAGGATGGTGATGATAATCATTCGTTGCCGAGGCATGCGCCGTCCTACTCCAGAGGAATTACGCGCCAAATGTCCACGTCAGTGGTTGCGAGACCTGCAAGCCTTGGTAGGTTGGGCCTGCGCTGGCGTCGAGTGATACCTCGAAGGTGATCGGGACGCTCTCACCTGCATTGATGGTTGCTTTGCTGAGCTTGGCGAGCAGGTCGATAGCGCCGCCTGTTTGCAATTGTGCAGCAGTACCCGTAAAGAGTGTGCTGCTACCTGATTTGATGGCCACCTTGACTTTGCTACAGAGGTCAGTTGCACTACCTGCTAAAGAAGCACCAGGGACAGGTGATTGACTACATGTGCCAGGATTGAGGCTAAAGGATGTTGCAGCCACACTTCCGGTGTTTTGCAGGGTAATGTTGGTTGTTTTGGCTGGACCACCAGCAACGAGTGCAGCAGCAGTGCCACCATACTTGTTGATAGTAGAGCAGGTCGCAGAGTTGGTTGTCGCACCAGCACCATCTGTACTGTTGCAGGTGTACGTGCCCGATGTCTCCTTCATGGTAAGTGTACCGGTTGAGGCGCTGTTGATGGTGTTTTGGATGCTTGCCGCAAAGCCTGCAAAGGTCGGTGTAAAGGTAAAGGCGACCAGCAGTGCACCGACAATCCCCGTTGAGATAAGGCCAATCCGCTTCTTGCCCTGGCCAGCTTGAGCTGCAATCATAAAATCCCCCTTATGGTTATGTTAGGTATCAGTGTATCAAAAGCATGAGCGTTATACAAGGTGGCAACGTATTGATAGTGATGACTCGGCTGGTAATGGTATCGCATACCGACATTGCTGTTTCATGCTATTAGCTGCGCAGCTCCCCACAAACCTGCTATAATAGAATATGAGTAGAAAGTAAAGAGGCGTTATCGTCCAGGATAGCGCGAGCGGAGGTCGGAGCGATATGGCAATCAGTCAGGCGAAACTAATTCAGGCAGCGCGGCGGGTCTTTGCCCAGGATGGCTACAAGGCGGCATCGATCGTGGAGATTGCTCAGGTGGCAGGTATTGCGGTTGGCGGCGTGTATTTGCTTTATCCGTCTAAGCTGGAGCTCTTCCTTGCAGTGTATCGTGCGGAGGACGAAAAGACAAAGAACCGGATTGTTGGGCGGATCGATTGGTCGCAGCCCCGGGCGGCTTTTGCAGCCTATCTACGCGCCACAACGCAAGCAACGCGGCGTAATAAAATCCTGGCTGAGTGGCAGAGTGATGTGCCTGGCGAGCAGGTGCGTCAAGCTTACCATGATGATGCGAAGCAAGCAGGAGCGGGTCATAGCCTGGCACTGCGTGGTGAGTTCTTTGCCGAGCAGGTGCAGCAGTGGCGGCGCGATGGCAGACTACGGCCAGGCGCGACCGACCAGATAATTAGCGAGCTCTTTACGGCAGTGGCAGCGATTGACGCGCTGGAGGGTATCGCCCCAAAGACGATGAAGTTTATGGTTGATGCGGTGCTCGAGCAACTGTTTGTCAGCGAGTAGCTGCTGCGATACGCTGCAGTGACATCATGAGCAGATACAGAACGCAGAAGTGAAGCGGGCGTATTATTTGCAATTATGACTGCTTCATCGTATACTTATCACTAGTATGTTGCAATATCTTCGTTCGAGTGAGGCAGATCAGACGATTACGCCGCGCGATGCGCTGCGAGTTGGGTCGTGGCTGCGCTGTGAGAAGCCCAGCAGTGAGGAGATCGATACGCTTCTGGCGCTTGGTATGGACGAAAACATCATCAAAGATGCGCTGGACCCGCATGAGGTGCCACGTGTTGAGTTTGAGGATGAGTGGACGTATTTGATTGCCCGCTTGCCTGATACGGACGATGATTTTAATGACTTTACAACGCCGATACTATTTGGTATTCACAAAAACTACGTAGTGACACTTTCACGTGATAGCCTGGGCCGGCTCTGGCAGCCTTTTGTTGACAAGACGCGAATGAATACGGCACGGCGGATTGAGCTCGTGGTGGCAATGATTGAGGCAGTGTCGCTGCAGTACCAGCGGCGAGTGGCGACGATCAACCGGCAGATGCGAGCAGCCACGGACGACCTCCACACACTGCGGGCACGCGATATCGTAACGCTGACCGAATATGAGCGCAAGCTCAACGATTACCTCAATGCACTGGTGCCAATGAACTGGGCGATTGAGCGCTTGATGGCAAACCGCAGTCTCCGCCTCAAAGAGGATGATAAGGATGATGTGGAGGATATCTCGATTGATTTGGAGCAGGTGATTGCCCGCTGTAAAAGCTTGCTGCGAACTATCACCAACGTCCGCGACAGCTACCGGGCAGTGATGGATACCCGCCTGAACGAGACAATTCGCTTGCTGACGG
>CALICZ010000188.1 GCA_938049075.1 uncultured Candidatus Saccharibacteria bacterium | reverse complement strand
GAGCGAAAGACCACATTTCACAAACGAATCACCAGTACGTCGAGAAGACGAATGCGTAGATGCTGGTGAGACCATAACGAATGGCACAGAACTGCAAATTGGCATGAAGAAAATGCGAGAACAGTTGCTGGGTGTTATGGCGCTTGAGGAAGTAGATTGTCAGAAGGTGACGAGTGCGATTCGAGAAACTATAGCACCAGCCAAAGCAAATGATACCCAAGATCATCACGGTGACCTCGCTGACTTGAATGATGTTTTCGATGCGCTTCTTAAATATCGCAAAATGCAGGAGCCGCCCATAGAGCGTTTTTCGCCCGAAACTGACGACCCAGAATATCTAGCTTTTCTTAAAAAGATTACCGAGTGCAAAAGCGGCAGTGAGATGCATAGAATGATCATGGCGCGCAAAAGGCTAGAAGGTCGTCCAGACTTAGCCTCCATCTAGTAGTTGTATTTCACTTCCGCAAAGAAGGCCTTATTAGCTAGAGTTGGTAGCGAAGGAGTTTTACGTGATAATGCAGTACTACTTAACACTTGCCGTATGACTGAAAAGATATCTCTGCAGATTTATCAACCACGTTTGTTATCACGATAACCACACCGCTATTTTCAATGAATCTGCAGAGGTGGATGATACATACTAACAATACGAAACGCCCATGCTAGCCCAAGTGCACCAACGATAATCAACACACTCATCGCTATCTCTACCTGCTTGTAATGCCGCACGTGAAAGCGAGGAATGGTAGCAAGCGTTGCGACAAGGAAGCCTAGTGCTATGGTTATTGAGACGGGAATAAATCCACGTCCAGCCTGGAAGGCAAATACGCCCATTAAGAACGCTGCTGAGCCATAGATAACGCGCGAAATAGGCCTCCGACCACGGCCAAGCCATAGCATGCCAGCCGCAAAGCAGGCTGCATCCATACTGAAAATTATGGTAGCTGCCCAAACTGGATCTATTCGTGTGTAGGGAGTTATAGGGTAATTGACTATATATGATATCGCCTCTGATATCAGCGCAACAATAACAAAAATTAGCCATAGCCGTACCATCTGCTTGGTGCGGCGCACTGGTATATTTTGTGGTTGCTGGACGCGGGTGGATGATATGCTCATGATCTTTCCTCTTGTGCTATAATAATCTTCTTAATCCGAAAGTGGCTATATTCTCGGGTATCGTATTACTGTTCTCTTTCTTCGTCGCTGGCACTACTATACTACTCTTTACCTACTTCCCACTCATTTCAGCGAACTCATAGACAAACGCCCCGCTGCTCGGTGAAAAACAAAATACATCGTTGGTGCGATGACTCGACGAATAGCGTGCCACGCAGCGGTTGTCGCTGCTGATGGCTGCTCGAGCTTGATCACTAAACTTCTTTGGTGGAATAGTATGATTACCAAGGATAGCGGTGTCTCGGAATACCGACTCAGGGTGAGGGAGGTTGTCTCCGTAATGGTACCATCCTGAGCAACCGTGCGGGCAATCAGTAAAGGGCTGAATAGTCAGCAAGCGATCGCGCGTCGCTTTGTCGGTGATGGTGCCAATAACCATACCATTATTGCCATCCCAGCCGTCTATCGCATACCCCGACTGATAGCTCACATCCATATGGCGAATTGCATTGTGATCAAAGCGCCCATAGAAGATCGTCGTTGCGAAGCTGCCGATCGTCATATAATACAGCCACCAGCCAATCGCAGCAACGACGAACACACCAAGAATAAGGATTGGTATAGAGATTTTGTCGAGAAGGAGTTTACGCATACTGTTATTGTAAACTACTATTGCAAAATGTGTCAATTTATACCAAAAATACCTCTGCGTGCAGAGGTATTTTGATGCGCGCTGAGTAGATTAGTCAGTGACTTCCACGCCCATACTGCGAGCAGTACCCGCCACCGTCTTGATAGCTCCTTCGAGACTGATAGCGTTGAGTTGCTCCATTTTTGCCTGAGCGATCTCCTCAAGCTGCGCTCGGGTGATCGTCCCAACCTTGTCGCTGTGTGGCTTGCTACTGCCCTTCTTGATGCCGATCGCAGCACGGATCATATCATCAACGGGCTGGCCGAGGCTGCGCCATGCAAAGGTGCGGTCCTCAAACACTTGGATATGGACGATAACATCCTTACCCATATCTGCCTTGGTGGCGTCATTGAATGGGTTGATGAAGTCCATCATATTCAAGCCCCACTGACCAAGTGTACTACCAACGGGTGGCCCGGCGGTGGCACGGCCAGCTGGAATACGAAGCTTCAGGTTGCCGATAACTTTTTTTGCCATTATATTTCCTTTTACTCAATTACTACTGGTATTGAGTGCGTAACGTTGCTATTATAGTGGATCGCTCATGCAAATGCAAACTGCGTGCGAGGCTTATACCTTCTTGACCTGCAGCGCATCAAGCTCAACTGGTGTGTCACGGCCAAACATGCTCACCATCACCTTGAGCTTGCCCTTGGTGGTGTCGATCTCACTCACGGTGCCATCGAAGTCTTTGAATGGCCCATCAATGATGCTGACCACTTCCCCTTCGCTAAAGTCAATCTGGTGCTTGGGGTCTTCCACGCCCATGCGTTTCTTGATCTTCTTAATCTCAGCCTCGCTTACAGGGGTTGGCTCGGTGCCACTCCCCACAAAGCCTGTAACACCAGGCGTATTGCGTACAATGTACCATGTCTCGTCGGTGAGCTTCATCTCGACCAAGACATAGCCTTGGAAGATCTTAACTTCAACGACTTTGCGCTTGCCATTTTTAATCTGGATTTGTTTCTCCTTAGGGACGATGGCATCGAAGATTTTGTCGGCCATATCAACGGCCTGAATGCGCTGGCGGATACTATCGGCTACCTTTTCTTCATAGCCACTGTAGGTGTGGATAGCGTACCATTGCCGTGTGCTGTCGTAGCGTTTTTTTGTCAT
Source organism: uncultured Candidatus Saccharibacteria bacterium (assembly GCA_938049075.1). Classification (GTDB taxonomy): domain Bacteria; phylum Patescibacteriota; class Saccharimonadia; order Saccharimonadales; family Saccharimonadaceae; genus Saccharimonas. The sequence goes on along the minus strand of CALICZ010000188.1, from coordinate 8,608 downwards.
TGTCTACCTCCCCAGGATAATTTGAAATAGATATTTAAATGCAGCATCGAGCAGCAAAAGCGTTGCACTAAACACTGCAATAAAGCCAAGTAGTGCACCAGACATTTTCCATGTCGTTGCGCGATCGGGCCAGCGCACCATACGGAGCTCATACCAGGCTCCAGCAAAGTAATTGCGAATCGCTGAGAATGGGCCACGGCGCTGACGCTTTGGCTTGGTTGCTTTTGGTTTTTTGGCCTCGGTTTTGACTGATGCCACAGAGGTTGTCTTTTCTTTTGACGTTTTGGTTTTGGTGGGCGTGGTGTCTTGCGCGGTGATACGCGGTTGGTTGATGATTTTTTGCTTGGTTTCGCCACAGCATACTCCCCAAATTTAATAGCCTGTCTTTGCAGGCTGTCAAGCCCTAGTGTAGCGCGCTATAGCGAGGGTTGTCAAGGGTAAACCATGGTTTTGCATTGTACTTCTGCTATTACTCATGACAGATTTGGGTATACACATGCTTGTTTATTCTCCGAAGGGGCATTTTTACTGCGGGCTTGTATGTTTGTCGTGCGTCGGCTGCTGCGCAGCTGGCAGTGCAAAGAAGAAGGTCGAGCCATGGTTAAGCTGACTGGTAAACTTGATGCGCGTACCGAGCTTGCGAGCGAGCTTGGCAGCAATGTAGAGACCAAGGCCAGTGCCGCCAGTTTCGCGCGTGCGGTAGTCTTCGCTGCGCCAGAAGCGTTCGAGGATGTGTGCTTGGTCACTCTTGCTAATGCCAATGCCAGTGTCGCGCACAGCGATGATAATGCGATTACCCTTCTTGCGCGCACTGAGGTGGACCTCTCCTTCTTTGGTGTATTTGAGGGCATTAGAGAGGAGATTTTGGATAAGCTCGCGTACATATAATGAGCTTGCGACGACATGGCCCAGCCGCGGTGATGTCTCGAGCGTGAGAGCGAGCTGCTTTTTGGCAGCCTGGGAACGATACTGATGGTAGAGGTCATCCATGAGCGCACGGACATTAAGTAGCTCCGGCATGTCGGCAGCGCCACGCTCGGCTTGCGCAAGAGTACTGAGGTCATTAACCATCTTTGCTAAGAAGACAACTTGCTCGTGAGCTGCATCAAGATGATCTTTGAGTGTGTGCTGCGGCATATCGTGCCGGTGGAGCATGAGCTGGATATTACTGAGTGCTCCCTCAGCCGCCGTCAAAGGAGTACGAAGCTCATGGCTCACCACACTAATAAACTCATCACGCTCTTCTTCAAGCGATTTTTCTTTCGTAATGTCGCGCAGGATGAGGACGTAGCCATCACTTGAATCACTCATTGTATTGAGCGCACGTATTGGTGAAAATACGATGCTCAGGCGGAGCATCTCGCCCGATACTTCCATCCACACATCATCGCGTGTTTGCGTAACGGCTGCAGCGTGAAGCAGCTGGGTGAGATAGACTGGTTGCTTGGCACTATCGCGCAGCGGAAGGATATCATCGATTAGCTTGCTATGTGGGCTTGTATTGGTATCAAGTAAATCGAGCGTTGCAGCGTTGTAGAGTTGGATAATACCCTGCTGGTCGGTTGCAATAATAGCGGTCGCGAGATTGTTAATAATCGTTAGAAGCCGATCGTGCTGCAAGGTCATTGCCTCGCGGCTGGTGTGCAGTGCCGAGCGGTAGAGATTGTGGCGATATGCGAGGGCAACAATGACCACACCAAGCATAAAGGCCATCAACGTTGTTGTGGTAATATCAACGACATTTTGTGGCGTCAGCCAAAATGCATCAAGTGCTGCTGTAATAAAAAGCACAAGTGCACTGAGCAGCCACCCAGAAAAGCCAGCATAGGCAAACGCCGCCAACATAAACAATGACCACGCACAGGTAAACGGCACTGCTACGCCAGAGATACTGAGCAGATAGCTCGCAGCGAGACCATGATACAAGACGAGCTGCCACGCTCGCTGCTTATTCGTCTGCGACGGACGGAAACAGGTGTAGAGACCAAGAGCAAGCCAAGTGCTGGCTGCTGCATAGAAAGACCATTCACTTGCCCCAGGAATACGCTGCATTGCATCAAGACCGAGGAGTTTGCTATACGCGAAAAGTAGGAGCGGAAAGACAACGCTGCTGACTCGCACAACAGTACTAGTTTGGCTATTGGTAGCGTATGGCGACACGCTTCTAGTATACCTGGAGTATGACGGTAGGCACAAGCGTTTTGTGTGACATTTGCTTATGCTATATCATTGGTGTTTCGTGTTTAAGCCGCTGCCGGTGTGATCGGTAGTGGGGATCATGCCGCTCTACCAGCCCCCAAAAGGCTGACGAGTGATTCATGTGGTGAGTGTGGCAAAGCTCGTGAATCAAAACATAATCAATCAGCTCATTAGGGAGTTTCATGAGCGCAATATTAAGGCTAATTGTACCTGTGCTGCTGCAGCTCCCCCATCGAGTGCTCGCATGGCTGAAGCGAATACGCTGGTAGGTTGAGCTAGTGCGCGCAGCAAGCTCGTGGAGGCGCTGCGGTAGGTAGGCTTTAGCCTCACAGCGCAAGATGGTCGCAACTTCTCGTCTGATGGCACGCTGAACGGCTGGCTCGTCTATGGTGTGTTTTGGTGGAAGAGAGACGAGCAGCTTTTGCCTCGCGATGCGCACAGTAGGCTGATCAACCATCTGTGTGCGGATGATAGCGATCGAGTGATGCTTACCAATTACCTCTCCGTCTTGATAACCATGCACCGCGTGCTGGCGCAGGAGCTGGCGGAGTGCTCGACGATGGGTTGCAATGCTGTGACGGATGAGAAAGAGTGGTGCGTGCCGCGGGGCATTGGCGCAGAGCTGGCCATTTGGCGCGAGTCGTATTGTGATGGAACGCGCCTTGGCGCTGCGCTTAATAACAATATCGCCAAACTCATCGTCGTGGAGCGTAGAAGACATAGATAAAAGCCTCCCTCCTTTTAGTCAAGATGTTATTTTATTGCACAATGTAGCGCGTGGAGCGAATTTGCCCTCGCCGTGAGGCACTCGACATAGCAGCACGCACTGGATGGCTGGTTGGTGTTGGTGGTGATACTTGAGTGCGCTGTTTTGTGGCTGGTGGAGCTGTGGCTGGTGTTTTGCTCGGCAGAGCTTCGTCCTCAGTTTGTTGATCGATTTGCTTCAAGAAGGTAAGGGCGGCATGGGACTGTGATGAATACGGGTGCTTGCCGCTAATGACAAAATAGAGCTCGCCAGCGGTGGGCTCACTAAAGCGCCGTACGTAGTAATCAAACGCCTCGCGTGAGAGCCGCTGGTTCTTGACGCTTCGGCTACGAGCTGTGGCCACGTCTGTCTGAACCCAAATAATCACTGGCCGATACCCTTCACTACGTGCCCAGCGGACAAATTCACTTCGGCGAGCCCGGGTGTTGCTATCGCCTTCGTATAGAAAGGGCTGCTTGGTCTTGGCAATCTCTTGCAGGAAGGTCTTCCCTACTACTGCTGCGGCTGCATCGTCTTGGCAGTAGCCTGAGAGCTCGTTAATATCAATGAAGGGTGAGCCAAAGGCCTTGGCAAACTGAGCGGCAAAAAATGTCTTGCCGCTACCGGGCAAGCCAACCATGAGTATTGCAAAGGGCCGAACTGGAGGCGTTGGTTGCATGTATTTTATTATAGCAGACTCCACGTGGTGCGGGAGATTTTTAGCATAAACGAATCAATAGTTACTTTGCAGTAGAAAATTCTTCCGGTTTGGCTATAGATTTGATATACTAATAGATAGTAACAGAGGGGCATAGTACAACGGCTAGTATAACGGTCTCCAAAACCGTAGATTGAGGTTCGATTCCTCATGCCCCTGCCACAGTATGATTCAACCTCCCCGACGGAGGTATTTTTTGCCTAAAGGAGTGATATACTATAGGTTATGTCAGCTCATGATGCCATTACCCACCGCGTTACGCGCGCCGTGCGGCAGGTTTCGCCAGCAGCTTTTGCGGAGCGTTCGGCTGCGCGTAAGATAGTGCAGCAGTTTGCCGAGCAAGCTGGCTTGATTTATTTCGGGACAATCAACCCGCGAGATGACGACTACCACCCAATCCGCGGCTACACTATGTCGACGACTCATCGCGACCGGCACTATAGCGTGGGTAATATTCGTGGCTATAATGTCACGCTGGTGTCGCGACGAGATATGGTGCGCATTGCTAATAGCCCCAAGCCTTCACCTCAACAGTGGTTGATAGCCGCGGTAGATATGTACACGCGCCGTGATGTACCATATATGTTTATTGGCCGACAAGGCAAGATTGCCAGCTACCCGAGTTACAAATTGCAACCACTCCGGCTCGGGATGTTTGGGCCGCAACCAGAAGAATTTATGCAGAAATATACGGTGTATGGTGAGCTTGGGCGAGCAGTCGAGATAGAACGCTACCTCACACCTGATGTAGCATCGGTGATAGTATCGCATTTTGATGATCTCAGTATTGAGATCTCAAGTAGCGTCCTCTATATCTATGCTGCTATGGCAACGCCGACGATGGAGCTGCTTGACCGGATGGTATCTGATGGTCTCTGGCTAGCAGCGACATTCGACGTGTTTGCCGAGCAGCTTGCCGCTGCGCAAGCTGAGCGCCATACTACCATTCACCAGGGTTATCGCCATAGATAGTCTTGGGTGCTGAAACCTGAGCGATAGTTTTTCATACCCCCTTCTCTCTTCTGCTTTCCTTAAAAACACAGTAAGAGCTAATGCTGCTCAAAACGTGGCCGTCTACGCGAATGATTAAGAATTTACTAGGTTTAGTGGCGATCCTTTAGGAATGTCACCCAAATAAAATAATGAGCAAAAACTGACACAGAAAAACAGAGACTACAGGTAGTAACATGGAAACAATCGACCATAGAACCGCATCGGTAGCTATACTAACTCTTGCAATTGATCGCTGACACGAAAAACAGCATTCGTGACTGAATGCTGTTTTGATTATTATTGCGGTAAGACTAGCCTTTACGCGGCTTGACCTCGTTACGGCCGAGCGATTTCTTTGTCTCAGTGTAGGTAGCATGCCGGCGAGCGATTGGGTCATACTTACGCAGAACAAGCTTATCTGGAGTGTTCATCGTGTTCTTACGTGTTACGTAGGTACGGTGTTTAGTAAGGTCGCTCACGAGAGCAATAATCTTTCGCTTGGTATTGTTCTTCTTTGCCATTTCTTTACTCGTTAGATTTTATAAAACATCTTGGTTGATTATAGCATAGCCCATGGTGTAATGCTAGTGGCGATGATTATTTGCTATTCAGTAGCAGCATAGGCTGCCCAGTTGGCCTGCTCGTCAGCACTGAGCGCTTGGGCCTCGGCAACAACCGTAGCAAGCTGCGAACTACTCACCGTGAAGGTCTCGCCGCTGTCGATTTCATCACGCTGTCCCATCAAGGCTACTAAGCGGTTCTCAGCGTATGCAGTCTGCGCAGGGTTAAGCTGCTGAGCTTGGTGATGGCTCTTGATGAAACGCCGTGCCAAAAGCGACTGTGAGTCGCCATCTTGGGCGGTTAGTATAATTGGCTTTTGCTCTGATGTGGTAGCTTGGTTCTTCTTCTCAGAATGAGCTGGAGTGTGCTGCGCTTGCGATTGACTAGAAGTAGTTGCTGGGCGGTTAGCCTGCTTCTTATCTGTATTACCGTGGTTATCGCGTTGCTGCGGCTGTGGAGCAGTTTGTGCAGGGCGGTGCGGCGCTTCTTGTGGTTGCTGAGCTGGGATCATTGCCACGACATATGCGAGTGGCACTGTAATGAGCAGCAGGACAATTGCCGCGAGACCAGTTGCATATTGACGAAGTGCGCTTGATGGAGTGGGCGCGTGATGGCGAGTAAGTGTAACGAGTGCCCATAGTTTGCTCGTGAGCGCAAGGCTACCAGCAATCGGAAGATAGAGTGGCAGGAGCCATAGGTCGCGTGGGTGATGCTTAAGGTGTGGAATATTACGTACTGCTTGCCATACAAGCCAACCAAGCACCAGCCCAAGGATCGTTACACTACTCCATAGCGTTGCAGTAGTCGCGGCTCCAGTCAGAGTGCTGTATAGGTTGTTGACGAGCGTGCTACTCAGCACGATCAGCGCCCCAAGATAGAGTAAGCTCGCAAAGCAAAAGCCAATGTGCGTAAGCCAGACAAGTAGACCTGCTTGCCAGATACGTGCGTGCTGATGCCAGAGTTGCCAATAGGCGGCGCGGCTCAGCTGGGTATAGCTGCTTGCAATCCGGTAGAGCTCTGCCGGGTGGTTGATCTGCGTGAGAGCACTGTGCTGGTAGGCTGCATGGTGTTGTGAAGGCAGAGACAGCGCAATGCTTGATGGATGATGTGCGGCACATGGCTGCGCTACTACACTGCTCTGGGCAACGTGCTTAAGCAGCTCAAGCCGAATGGCAAAGGTGTCGCTCGTTATAGCATAAGCCTGGCCGCGGCGGCTCTGCATGGGTAAAATAACACGCTGCTGCATATCGAGGAGCCAACTGCCGATTCGCTGAGAGAGCGTCGTTCCACCAGTGTATTGTTGGCGGCCACTGACGAGCCCAATAGTTGGTTCGGCAAAGGGTAAAAGGAGGTTAATTGTCGATGGTGTCCAGCGCGCACGCGGGGTCGTGACAATCACAAGGCTCACACGCCGCACTTTTTCAATCAGTGAGGCAAGCTGCGCATCATAGCTCATCATCTCAGGCTGCTCGACTACCGTTGTTGCATATTCTTTGGCGATTGCTTGGAGAGATTGGTGAGCGTGCGAAGCGTCGTTAATCGAGACGAGTAGCTGCGTTGGCTTGCTATGCTCTTTGATGCTAGCCAGGCAGCTCTCGAAGACTTCTGGATCTTCGTCCTCAGCAACGACTAGGACTGCGTATTTTTTGCGGAGTGTTGCAGTGTAGGTTTTATTCTTGCGGGCACTCGCCACGCGGAGCCACCAACTCAGAACGACCATGAGGAATATCACCCCTCCAATCCACCAACGATACCTGTCGATTACTTCCATACACTGTATAAAACCAGCCATTGCCATAGACTCCTCTTTATTTAATGGTTATCATTATTCTAACACGAAACTTTATCGTACAAACACTCTATCGACAAGAGATCGCTCGAACGATAGATAACACATATTGTAGCCACGAATACCCCCATCTGTCAATAGATTCTAGGAGAATTATATATACACGTACCATAACCTCCCCAATCGTGGCATTGAGTATGGCGCAAAAAGCCAAGTTATAGGCACTGCATGAGGTAGGCTGACCACTGGTAGAACCTCACACGCTCTATAGACGAAGCGGCGGAGAGAAAGGGTGAGTATGCTGGCAAAACAAGCACATCAAGAACCAAAGCAGTAAGGCTTGCTGGTATGTACCTCGTATGGTAGAATACCAAGTAATGCCGCGATAGCTCAGTTGGTAGAGCGCATCCATGGTAAGGATGAGGTCTCGGGTTCAAGCCCCGATCGTGGCTCCATGACTGAATTTGTTAATCACCCCATTGTTGGGGTGATCTTTATTGTTGGTCTATGAGTGAGGATGTTTTTCGCTTGTTGAAATATGTGATACGCATACTCTCCCCCTGCTGTATGCTATCAGAAACGACCTAAGGCTGGCCGGCGGTTGCGTGGTATCCGGTATACGCGGCCCTCTACCTCTGGTGTCTGTTGTGGCTGGCGCTGCATAATGTGGTGCTCAGGATATTCAGTGAGGCCATGAGATGTACCGTCGCCCATAGGGTAATGACTCAGACCCTCGCCCTCGCTAAATAATTCGTTTGATAATTCGGTGGCGTCGGGCTGTTGGCCAAGTGGATAGTCACAGCGGGTGATTACTTTTGTTGGTGTGTTCTTACTATCAGAGCGAGTTGTAATCACGCTGATAGCAGCTACCTCAAGTTCTTGCACGCCAGGTAAAATCGTGCCGGCATTATTGTGCGTGCCGTGCTGAACATATGCCATGGTATCGAGACCACGCATACTACGGGCGTCGTATACAACTGATAATCTTCTGGCTATATACCCAATTTCATATCGGAGGCGCAATACTTCTTTACTCGGCACAACTTCTCTAACTCGTTGTGAATCACCGACTGACCCGCCAATCTCTACCTCATCACCAAGTTGTATAGTAAACGGCTCAAACTCCTCCGATAGAGCTTTGGTATATTTTATAATCCCATCACGTTTCGTTGTGTCTCCTTCTGATTTTTCACGCACGACCATCGAGGAAAAGAACGGCATAAGAGGATACTTTTTGAGCTTATGTTCATAGATTGGGTGGTTGTGATTTCGATAGAGCTCAGACGTACGTCGTGGTTCATCGTCAGCAAACAATGCAGCGACGAGGACATGGTTGAAGTGGTTTTCTTGAGTCATGGATGATAGTATAAAACAAAATATGTGATAATAACAGAGGAAAGGCCGCGGTTTGTATGTTTTCTCATGCAATCATGATATTGGTCTGAATGGTATGTAAGTACAAAAAGCGAAAATTGTCGAATGAAGAAATTCGCTCTTTGACATTGGCGAAAAATTTGCTATACTAATTCACAGTTAGTTCATTTTATTTGCCGGAGTCGTCTAGTGGCAATGACAGGAGACTGTAAATCTCCCGCTTTTTAGC
>CALICZ010000187.1 GCA_938049075.1 uncultured Candidatus Saccharibacteria bacterium | reverse complement strand
GATGGGGTGGGAAATCGCGAAGGAATATGAGCATGATGAGCTCGGTACAGAGCATATTCTTTATAGCTTGCTCAAGCAAAACAACGCCCGCGCAACTGTATTGCTACGCGAAATGGGGGCAGATACCGAGGCGATCGTCCGCAACCTCGAAGCCCACTTTGATGATATACGTGAAGAAGAGAGTCGCGGTGGCACAAGTACTCGCACCGATACGAAGTATCGGCCAGCGCCGCGGGGTGGCAATGCGCTGAGCAAATATAGCATTGACCTAACCGCCAAGGCAGCCGATGGTGAGCTTGATACTGTGGTAGGGCGAGCACGCGAGACCGAACGCCTTGTAACAATTCTCAGCCGCCGTACCAAGAATAACCCTGTCTTGCTGGGTGAGCCAGGGGTAGGCAAGACGGCCATCGTTGAAGGCCTCGCGCAGCGGATTGTCCGCGAGGATGTGCCAGATAATTTACTCGACAAGCGAGTGGTTATGCTCGATATGACGGCGATTGTCGCTGGCACTAAGTACCGTGGGCAGTTCGAGGAGCGGCTAACAGCACTGATTCGCGAGATTACTAAGCAGGGCAACATCATTGCCTTTATCGATGAATTGCACATGCTTGTAGGAGCTGGCTCAGCAGAGGGCGGGGCAATGGACGCAGCTAATATCCTCAAGCCGGCGCTAGCCCGAGGTGAGTTGCACCTCATCGGTGCGACGACACTGGAGGAATATCGCAAGCATATCGAGAAGGACAGCGCGCTCGAGCGTCGCTTTCAGACAGTACTCGTTAAGGAGCCAAGTGTGAAGGATACGGTAGCGATCCTTAAGGGGCTGCGCAGCTACTATGAGAAACATCACGGGGTGAAGATTAGCGATGAGGTGATCGAGTCGGCGGTGTATATGAGTGACCGCTATGTGGCCGATCGCTTTATGCCAGACAAGGCGATCGATGTGATTGATGAAGCAGCAGCTCTGGTACGCGTTAAGAAGGGACATAAGCCAAGCAAGCAGCGCGAGTATGTCCGTGAGCTCAAAGCACTGAATGAGAAAATGGAAGATGCCGTAGCAGCAGAAGACTATGAGCGCGCTGCTCTCTATAAGCAGCGTATTAGCCAGTTGACCGACCAGCTTGAGCAAGCACGTCGCGAGCAAAGTCGCAAAACTCCACTGGTGCTCACCGAGGATAATATTGCTCATGCCATTGCTGTGATGACACACATCCCGGTTGAGAAAGTCCGCACAAGTGAGGCGAAGCTCCTGCGTAATCTTGAGAAACACCTTGGCAAATATCTGATTGGTCAGGAAGAAGCGGTTGGCAAAGTTGCTCGTGCTATCCGGCGAAGTCGTAGTGGGGTGGCGAGCAGTCAGCGGCCGATCGGTAGCTTTGTCTTTATGGGGCCAACTGGTGTCGGCAAGACCGAGCTGGCGCGCGTGCTTGCTCGTGAGGTATTCGGTTCAGACGACGCGCTGATTAAGATCGATATGAGTGAGTTTGGCGAGAAGCATACCGCGAGCCGACTTGTTGGTGCGCCTGCTGGTTATATAGGCTACGATGATGGCGGCAAATTGACAGATAAAGTGCGGCGTCAACCCTATAGTGTGGTGTTGTTTGATGAAATCGAAAAGGCTCACCCCGATATCTTCCAGATGTTGCTGCAGCTGCTTGAGGATGGCACATTGACCGACTCGACTGGTCGTGTTGTGAGCTTCCGTAACACAATCATCATCCTTACTAGCAATCTCGGTGCAGATAAAATGCAGCACAATCGCAGCCTCGGCTTCCAGGCCAAACTAGCCGACGAGGACGATACAGCACAGCAGCAGCGACGCAATGAGTCGTATACTCGTGAGGCACTGGAGCGATTCATGCGACCGGAGCTAATCAATCGGTTTGATGCAATCATCACCTTCCGCCCACTTACTAAGCCAGAGGTTGGGAAGATATTCGACTTGCAGATTGCCGAGCTCAACCGGCGTTTGGCTCGCCAGAGTCTTGCCGTTAAGGTGTTGCCAGCGGCAAAGCGACGGTTGATCGCTCAGGGCTACAGCCGCACCTTTGGGGCGAGGCCGCTGCGGCGTACGATTGAGGATGAGCTGGAGCACCGCCTTGCCGAGGGGATCTTGGCCCGTCACTACGCCAAGGGGTCGGTCTTGACAGTTGGAGTACGAAAAGGGGAGCTGACGATTGACGCACGTAGCGAAAAGGCCTAAGCGCCTCCTCTCGACACTGGTCGGCCTGGTGATGATCGGTGGCATGGCCTGGGCTGGGCTGACCTATGGCCCAGAGCTCTACGATGCCGCAGTGGCGAGCCGGTACCAGCCCGATAGTGCAATGCAAGCGGTGATTGATCAGCTTGAGCTGACCGATAAAGGTCGGCAGCTGCTCTATGCGAGTCAGCCACAATTGCAGGACAAGACTGAGTTTAACAAAAGCTGCAAATCGACTGAGCGCACAGCCGCTATCCTTGGTTGCTACCACTTGCGCCGGATTTACGTCTACAATGTGCAGAATCAAGAACTGACTAACGCCGAACCCGTCACGACAGCACACGAGTTATTACATGCCGCATATGAGCGACTTGGCCCAAGCGAGCGACAGCGGATTGACAAGCTTATCGAAGCAGAGTACGCCAAGATCAAGACCAATCCGGTCATTGCCTCAATGGTGAAGTATTATGACCAGGCCGAACCAGGCGAGCGTAATAATGAGCTTCATTCTATTATTGGTACACAGATTGGTACAATCAACAGCGAGTTAGAGCAGCACTATAGTCGGTATTTTCGTAACCGTGCGGCGATTGTCGCACGCAGTGATGCTTACCAAGCTGTCTTTGACAAAGTCGATCAAGAAGCCAAAGCGCTCAGCAAGGCAATCAACCAAGAAGCTACCCAGCTCCCCACCGACCAAGCACAGTATAAAGAAATGGCCGAGCAACTGTCAGCCGACATCAAGGTATTTAATGCGAGAGCCCAAAATGGCGGCTTTCGCGATGATGCATCATTCCAGGCAGCACGTAAGAAGCTCTTAGCGCGTCAGCGAGCGCTTGAGGCACAACGGCTAGCGATTAATCGGCGCGTTGAGATATATAATGCGAAGATCACTCGGCTCAATGCCTTGTCAGTACGCGCTAATGAGCTAAACCAAAGCATCAATGGCATTGAGCAGCCCAAGGAGCAGGTGTAATGGCACGAGCCCGCACGATATTTGTCTGCCAGCAGTGTGGTGCGCGCTCACCAAAGTGGACGGGCAAGTGTGAGCAATGTGGCCAGTGGAATAGCCTCGTCGAGCAAGCACCAGCCCCGGTGGGTAAATCGGCCGTGGCACGTAGCGCTGGCCAAGGTACGTTGCTACAGCCGCGGCCAATCATCGCCACAGGGCAGGATGAGCCAGCAGCTCGGCTTGCAACGGGCATTGCCGATCTTGATACAGTGCTGGGTGGTGGTATTTTGCCTGGTGGTGTGCTGCTTCTGGCGGGGCAACCGGGTATGGGCAAGAGCACCCTCTTGCTCCAGGTAGCGCATGCGGTTGCGCAGCAGCAAGCGGTGCTCTATATCAGTGGTGAGGAGTCGGCTGGGCAGGTAGCGCTGCGAGCGACGCGACTGGGTGCCGACCAGCACGAGGCATTGTCTTTTGCCGCAAGTACGAGCGCCGATGATATTGCGGCTACCATCCGTACTGGCCAATACCAGCTGGTAATTGTCGATTCAATTCAGACGTTGAGTCTGGCTGAGATTACAAGCGCACCAGGCACTGTAAGCCAAATTACTAACGCCAGCAACGTTATTATTCAAGCGGCCAAGCAATCAGGGACGGCGGTAGTGCTGGTGGGCCATGTGACGAAGGAAGGGTCGATCGCGGGACCCAAGGTACTTGAGCATCTCGTGGATGTGGTGCTGCAGTTTGAGGGCGATCGCTACGGCGGCTTTAAGGTAGTGCGGGCCATCAAGAACCGCTATGGTAGCACGAATGAAGCGGCGATTTTTGCTATGGGTGAGCGTGGCCTGACAGTGGTAGAGAACCCCTCGGCAGCGCTACTTGCCGAACGCCAAAATGCTGATGGTTCAGTAGTGCTTGCTACCCTCGAGGGTAATCGCCCTATCCTTGTCGAGATCCAGGCACTTGTCAATCCAACCCATTTCGGGTATCCTAAGAGGACAGCCAGTGGATTTGACCTCAACCGACTCAACCTTTTGATCGCTGTCCTCGAGCGGCGCACCAAATTGCAATTATCCGATAAAGATATCTACATCAACGTTGTCGGTGGACTCAAACTGGCTGATCGGGCGGCCGACTTAGCCGTTGTCATGGCAATTGCTAGTGCTGCTGCTGGTCGATGCCTTGATGATGGCGTAGTAGTGTTTGGCGAGGTGGGTCTTGGCGGTGAAGTGCGCAGTGCCCAAGCGGCTGAGCGGCGCATTGCTGAGGCGCAAAAACTCGGCTTCACCAAAGCAATTGCTCCGCATTCTGGCCTTAAGACGCCCTTTGTTCATGATGTGCGCGATATCCGCAGCGCACTCATTACCTATCTAAAAACATAACAAAAGGAACAACATGCAATTATCTACTATTGTGTTGCTTATCATCACACTTATTATCCTTGGCGAAGTCAGTTATCTTCTGGCTCGATTGCCGCGTAACACACTCAAAACAAAAGGGCGAGCATTGTTAGTCGATACGTCGGTGCTAATGGACGGTCGCATTACGGCCGTTGCTAAAACAGGATTCATTGGTGACACGCTGGTGATCCCCCGTAGTGTGGTGGGCGAGCTGCAATTTTTGGCAGATCACGCAGACAGCGACAAGCGAGCTCGCGCGCGCTATGGCCTCGACGTCGTGACGGAGCTGCAGGCGATGGACGAAGTTGAGGTAGAGCTCTTGCAGGATGGCAGCAAAGCACGCGAGGGAGTTGATGAGCGATTGCTGAGCCTAGCTAAGCAGCATGGCGCATGGCTGCTTACGATCGATTATAACCTTAACAAAGTCGCCGCTGTGGAAGGGATTGGCGTGCTCAACATGAATGAGCTGGCGCAAAGCATCCGGATGGCACATTTACCTGGTGAGCACCTGACACTGGCGCTCCTTCAGAAGGGGCAGGACGCTCATCAGGCGGTTGGGCATTTGCCAGATGGCACAATGGTTGTTGTAGAGCAAGCCAGCAGCCAGCTGGGCCGCACCTGTGAAGTGGAGATTATTCGAAACCTTCAGACCGCTGCAGGTAAGATGATCTTTGCCAAGCTCGTCAAAAAGCCAGTAGTTCAGCCAGCCAAAGCGCGCTCAGCTGAAGCATCATCAGGAAAAGTAGTAGCGCAAGAAGAGTCGGCTACTCAACCATCTACTCAGCCCAAACCAGCAAAGACTTTGCGCTCTCGCCAACCAGCGCGAACCCGTGCTACCACAGTTCCAGCAGAAAAAACAGATAAGAAAAATGACCAGCCGGCGGCCTCAAGCCAGCCCCAGCGAACGGCGCGTGTGGCTCATGAGAAAACAAAGCCAGCAGAGCAACCACAATCAAAGCAGCTAGCCAAGCGTACCTCTCGCGCACGAGCCGCTACAGCTCCGAAGTCTCCGCAGGCTGCTTCATCCCCTCAATCCAGATATACCAAGCAATCAACAACGAGCCGCACCTCACAGGCAGCCACGCAAGCTGCCTCCAAGAAACGAACTACTCGCTCGCCATCACGCCGCCGTGTTGACCACGAAGCAGCGCTGCTTGATTTGGTAAAAAAGCAGACGGATTAAGGTTGAAGTGTTCTTAGATTTAGTGCTTGATGCATGTAACTCTCTAGTATATAATAATAGTTATTATGGCTAGGCTAAAAAAGTACGAATCGCTTGCATCGAGTGGTTCTTGCTCAACCACAGGAGAGAAGAAGTTGACGCGCGTAGTAGCTCGGGCTGTGAAGTTGGGGCGCGGTGTATTGCAGACGGGCGAATATAGCGATGAAGCTACTCGTCTAT
>CALICZ010000186.1 GCA_938049075.1 uncultured Candidatus Saccharibacteria bacterium | reverse complement strand
CATCCGAAGTGTCAATAGAGCCGTCTCGGACAGACCAGTTGCCCCACCAGTCCGTACTGTAATATTCTTGAGCGGCTGCAGGTGAAGTGAATCCTCTGCCCGGCGCAGCGTAATACCAGCATCAGCGAGTACCTTGGTACCGAGGCTGGCACTTTGGCTCAGAATACCAAGCAATAAGTGTTCGGTACCAATATAGGGGTTGCCATACCCTCGGGCAATTGCATCAGCATACTGGACGCTCAGGCGAGCATCATCACTCAAATGGCTAATAAAATCTGCAAAATCATCTTCCATGTCGTCCTCCAAAATCTGTGGCCAAAAAGCCACCCTACTCAGTATACGCTGCTTATTAGCACTCGTCAAGGTGGAGTGCTAATAATACGCAAAACCCTACTCTATTATGAGCAGGGTTGGCGTGTCGCAGTGCTTTGCAATTTTACGCTTGGTTTTCAATGGCGCTAAAGAGATCATCCTCAATATTCTTGCGTGGCTTGCGCTCAGCTGGCTGGCTTGCTGCTGTCTCGATATCAAGCTCAAAGCCCGTAAGGCGGCTCGCCAGGCGGACATTCTGCCCACTACGGCCAATCGCAATTGATTGCTGGTCTTCCGTTACATATACCTTGGCGTGCTTGTGCTCGCGGTCAATCTCGACCCGCACTACCTCAGCAGGGCTGAGGGCGTTGCGAATGTACGTATCGGTGTTTTCGTCGTACATAATGATATCGATCTTTTCTTGGTCACCAATCTCATTCACAACGGCATTGACCCGCGTGCCATGCCCACCAACGAATGTACCAACCGGGTCAATCCCCGGCACCGTACTCAGAACAGCCAGCTTAGTGCGGCGACCTGCTTCGCGGGCGATCCCCTTAATCTCAACTGCCCCTGTCTCGAGCTCTGGTACCTCTTGACGGAAGAGATACTCAATGAAGGCTTCGTTGCCACGGCTAAGGATAAGCTGTGGACCACGATTGTCGCGCTCGATGTCCTTGATGAATACCTTGATGCGACTGCCTGGCACATAGCGCTCACCTTGGATCTGTTCGCTTTGCGGCAAGATGCCAGTTGCCTTGCCCAGTTCAACGCGCACGACGCGTGGCTCAACCCGTTGAACAATACCCGTCACAACCGTACCAATCTTGTCTTCGAACTCTGCCAGCACCACTTCGCGCTCAGCCTCGCGCAGGCGCTGCAACACCACCTGCTTGGCAGTCTGAGCCGCCACACGGCCAAAGCTCGTCACGTTATGTACCTCCTCAACGGTACCGCCCAGCTCGGCATCGGGGTTTGTCGCCCGTGCTTCTTCTAGGCTAATCTCTGTCGATGGGAAGTTAACTTCTTCAACGATCTCACGAATGACGAACACCTTTGCTGCACCGTCGTTGAGGTTGAGCTCAGCCCGAACGTTTTGGTCACGCTCACCATTGTCGCGGCGCCACGCGGCAGCAATTGCCTGCTCGATCACACCTAGGATAGTTTCCTCAGGTAAGTTTTTCTCGTCAGCGATTGTACGCAAAGCCAGTGCGAGCTGCTTGATATTAAGGTCTTCCATATTACATTACTCCTTTCTATGAAAAACTCCGACCTGCCGGCCGGATATCTACCCATCAGTGTAGCGAATAGCGCAAAGGATGTCAAATGGAATGGCGGAAGTTCTTATTCAACAATCGTCAACACATCACGGAGGTCGGCGATAACCCATCGTGCGTGCCTAGCAGCGGGGGAGTCAGCAAAGGCTACCCCATTGCCTGTCGCGGCAAAGAGTGGTAGGTCGTTCGCCCCATCGCCCACCACCAGGCAGTCGCTCAGCGAGACCTGCTGCTCGGCAGCTAGCTCGCGGAGCTGCTGTAGCTTGGCTGCTGCATCGTTATCTGGCGCATCAATCTGGCACAGCATGTTGTGATCATCAAAGATAAAATGATTGCTCGCGCGCCAAAGTGCGACGCCAAGCTGCTCTGCTACCATGCTCACCAAGATATCCATCGCACCAGAGTTAATAGCCACACGGTAACCTCGCGCTTGGAGCGCCGCAACGACCATTTGAGCATGTGGCATATAGGTATATTGGCTAAGGATGCGCTGCACCACCACGCGGCGACAGTCGCCCCGCTGCTGGTACCGCTGCAACAGCCAGGCTTGGCCCTCAGCATCGGTTATCCCACCCCGGGCAGCACACGCCATCAAGGCAGCATCTTCTTCTGGTGTAATGCCCATGGCAAGATTGAGATCGCGCCAAGAGTTGTCGCAAATCAAGGTGTGATTGAGGTCGAATACAATAAGCTTTGGCTGCATTAGCCAGGCACTCCCTGCCCAGGGCACGTAGCGAGGACGCGCTGCATGGCGGCTTTTTCGCCCGTGGTGACCCAGAGGTGATATTTGCGCTTAACGGCAATCTGCCGGGCAATATACTGGCAGCGAAACGGCTTATGGCTGGGTAGCCACGTCGCAGCATCGCCATCACCC
This sequence comes from uncultured Candidatus Saccharibacteria bacterium, assembly GCA_938049075.1. Classification (GTDB taxonomy): domain Bacteria; phylum Patescibacteriota; class Saccharimonadia; order Saccharimonadales; family Saccharimonadaceae; genus Saccharimonas. Next base: position 788 of record CALICZ010000186.1, on the reverse strand, counting down.
TTTTGCTGGTTGGCCGGGCCATCGACCGCTAGAAGCTCAAGTGGATCATTAGCAAGCTGCTGCCGCTGCTCACTACTGAGCTGCTGTGCACCGGTTTGCCAGGCATTACTGAGAGCAACAACATGGTCGATCTGCACCACTGTGCTCGTGCCACTCCCTCGCTGAAAAGTAATGCGCTTGCCTGTGTATGGGTCGTCGAGCTGGCCACTGACTACCTTGCAATTGCCACTCACCACCGCCTGCTTGAGGTCACGCGCGAGGATAATATTGCGCGTATCGCAGCCACCTGTCACTGCCCAGCCCGCACCAAATTGGCTACGCGCATACCCAGTCTTGGGCGCACGGCCCTTAACGGGCAATGCCTCCAGCGCTACTAGCACCTCGCCATTACCCTGTGGCGAGTGACTTGATTGCGCTAACTGCCACGCTGCATATATCGCGAGCGCAATAATGATAATGCCAGCGAGCAAAAACATCGTGATGACGCGGCGGCGGCGATATTCCATAGTCATATCATAGCATAGGGTCAATTTTTGGTAGGCTCATGTACATTCCGGTATACTAGTTTTATGCAACAAGTTACTCATCTCATCGACTTTTTTATACCAACTCACTACCAGCTGACACTGGATATCGATCGCCAGCAGCGGCACTTCACAGGGCAAGTGACGATCACTGGCGAGACAACGCAGGCCGATACGCCAATTAAATTACACGCCAAAGACCTCACGATCACCAGCGCAACGATCGACGGCCAGCCAGCATCTATAGAGCATAACGAGGACGAA
>CALICZ010000185.1 GCA_938049075.1 uncultured Candidatus Saccharibacteria bacterium | reverse complement strand
GACCCTTCGAGTACGCATGGTGGAGGCAGAGTGCTTTGCAGGAGCGTCGTATCCAAACCAACCCGGAAATCAGCAAAGATGGTGAAACCAACGCCACCGAGCGTACTATATTCTTGACAGGCCGCGAGGGCGAGTATATAGCGGTATTTGGCGTTGTGCCCGATAGTCTACCAGTTGTTTCGGGCCCGACTGTTGCTATTATGGCACCTGATAGTAATGATTGGGTGGTGTATCGCTGTGGGGCGGATGCCAACGATAAATGGCAGGTCGTGCGCATCCACGGCGCAGGCACCGAGCAGTACAACGGTGGAGAAGAATACACCTTCTTCCAACCCACAGAGGGCGATAGCCAGCAGCACCCCTCGCACAAGGATGCCGACGCACAAGAGCTGAGAGACCTGATGAAGTTGATAGATACATCACACTGCCGCACAGAGACACCACCTAAGAGCAAAGAGACTGAAGCCTTGCTCGACCAGATTAAAAAGCTGCGCGAAGAGGCGGCCTATCAGCTAAGCTCGCTGGCCAAACGTCTCTATCTGCGCTGATAATTTGCCCATAACAACCCCTGTTTTCTCCTCAATCATGCTATACTATAAGCACAAGTTGCTAACACGAAAGGGGTCAGCATGATCGCAAACATCGACATTACCGGTATTGGCAAATACTCGCCAGACGAGCCAACCAAAAAATACATCCGCAAGAAGATCGGTGCGCTCGACCGCATGGTGTCGCGCCACGCCCGCAAGACTGTGAGCGCGATGGTGCGCATCGAGGAGATCAATGGCGAGCATGGTAATAAATATGAGGTAGAGGTGGTCATTACCGTGCCAGACCAAACCATCAAGGCCAAAGACTCTACACTCAACGTCCTGGCCGCTACCGACATCGTCGAGCGCAAACTGGCTGGCCAGCTGCGCAAATATAAGCAAAACCAGCTGCCGCACCTCGGTCGCCGTGGCCTCCTCGCTCGCTTCAAGCGTAGCTTCGAGCGCGAGCAGGATCATCCTGCGGAGTAGCTAAAGCTTTCGCTTACAAAAGACCAATGCTCTGGAGAGTGTTGGTCTTTTGTTGTGCCTCAATTTTAGAACCTGCTATAAAAATGAGCTACCGCTGCAAATGTTCTGATTAAAGTTTATAGTATAATAATAAATATGACGAATAAAGAAATGCCGCGTACAAAGCGAGACGAATTACAAGAGGAGCTGCTTGCTCTCGTAAATGGGGGGGTGATGCTGAACTTAGTGCAGCACAACACGAACATATCCTGCGAAGGAAAGCACAGAAAATAGGGCGTTTTGCCGTCCTGCTGTGTGACATATTAAGAGAAGCGGAGAATCCGAAGATATTGAGCGCGTATTCGGTATTGGTCGATCCAATCGTACCAGCACCAGGAAATATCTATCCACCCAAGGACACTCCCATACCACAATCTCCCCATTACGACTCGCGGGATGATGCGATGGATCGCGAGCTCTAAGATAACCAGTGTCGTTAGTAATATGAGCAACTCCAGCTCCGTGCCCTTCCCAAACAGCCGCAAACCC
>CALICZ010000184.1 GCA_938049075.1 uncultured Candidatus Saccharibacteria bacterium | reverse complement strand
GTAGAAATGCCATGGCTGCTTGCCCCATGCCCTGCTTCGTACATGCTACAACTCCTTTTTGTTTATGGTGTGGTATATTATATTACGATACATTTTAGGCCGATATTTGTCAATCGTGGCACTATGAATCTTAAAAACCTCCCCAATAGATGAGGAGGTCTATTTCTCGCGGCGGGCGCTTATTTGCGCAGGCCGAGGGTTTCGAGCGTTGCTTTGTAGGCATCAAAGTTCGTCCGCTCAAGGTAGCGGAGCAGCCGCTTGCGCCGGCCGACCATTTGCTTGAGGCCACGACGAGCCATGTTGTCGTGCTTGTTGGACTTAAGGTGTTCGGTCACCTCTTTGATACGAGCCGTCAAGATAGACACCTGCGCCTGTGGGCTGCCGACGTCATTCTTGCTGACCTGAGTCAAAGCAATCGCTTTCGCTTTGTTATCCTTAGTAATCATACTGGTGTATTGTAGCAGGAGGGACGCGTGGTGTCAATGTAAGAGTACTTAGTTTCGAAGCCCCGTCAGCGCTCACGCCTCTTCCCTAGCTGGCAGGCACCACTAGCGGAGGAGCGCCTGGTGGGCCTGGGTGATGACGGTGTCATTATTCTCTTGACCGAGCAGCGCTGCTTGCTGTTTGATGTCATCTCTGGTCACTAGCAGCCGCATCAGGTTGTAATACTGGAAGGTTGCCTGTGTAATGGCACGGTGGTTCTGACTCATCGCGATGAGCTCCCGCCGCTTGCCAGCCTTGTTGCCCGTCTCTGCGGGGTATCGAGCATCAAGTGCGGTATAAAATTGCCGAAGTGTCTCCACAAGCTCAGGCGCGACACAATGCGCGCGGCGGCGTGCTGGCTTACCCCGATGGGCAACCGTATAATAATCAGCATCGCTCTCTGGGTCATAGAATGGCTCGGTAAGTAGGAGGCGCATATTGCCAATGTCACTATCAATAAACTCACTGATATCGAGTGCAGCAAAGAACGTCTCTGCATTGGGGAACGGCGACTGGTAGTCAACTCCTTGGGTATTCTCTACTGTTGGCCACACGAGATCAGGCGCAGCTTCGCGGTGTGCTATTGGTATATCAATCAGCGGCTTACCTCTGTCGATGAGTGCTTGGAGCTGCTGATTCTCAGGCCTCAGCAAACACTGCTCGAGCTGCGTTGCATAGCGCTCCATATCCATAAAGCTTGGGATATTCTCGTAAGGGTGGCGCATTCTATCACGTGGGCCACTGTTTTCTGCGAGCTTTGGCACTATATCAAGCACATCCTCAAGGCGGCGGACATCATCGTTCGTCATTGGGGTGTTGAGTGCTCGACGGTCATCAAGCAATGCCTGTGCATCCTCTTCTGTCAGCGCCCCTTCTGTGCGGGGCTGAAGATTGTTCGGGCTAATCCGTTTATGACCAATTGAATATTGCACTTCTTGCACCCCTGTTATACTGCCTTCTTCTGGCTTGTTACATACAATGTACGTGCGAGTAATGGCAAGTATTTCATCAGAATCCCTGATAGGGGCTTGTGTCCTTATATCAAGAAAGAGCTCGTCGCCAGTCGGCTGATTATTGCGCATACACGAGGAGCGAAAGGCAATTTGCTGTGGATATTGGAGACGTCGCCCTGTATCACTCTGCTCGTAGTCATCGGGCACAGCGATTGTCTCATCACTACCCTGACCGATAAACATCGCCTGCACCACATCGTCTGG
>CALICZ010000183.1 GCA_938049075.1 uncultured Candidatus Saccharibacteria bacterium | reverse complement strand
TCACTGCGTGAGTAGCCTCACTGAGCCACTCACCGATGCTAATGCAAGCGAACAGCCATGCCCAAGTGGCAAGATGACACGCTACCTCAGTGGGCGAGTCAAGAACCGACACAAAGTAGTTGATGGCACTAAGCCATTCCGAGCGGAGATTCGAGCAAAGTTTAATTGGAACGGCAAGCGTGGGACACGGCCATCGCTGTGGATGGTGAGCGGCAATACGCTACAAAATTGTGACGACACACCTGGTGCGAATGATCCCTATGGTGAGCTCGATATCATCGAGTGGTACTCATACACGCCTAACTACGCGTGGTCGACGACGCATATGTCATGCTATCACCACGGTGTCGACGCCACCTGGAAGACTGGCTGGCGGACGCGATCATTCTCGCATAGTGGTGAGCACTATGCTGGTGCGCAGCCTGGCTCATTTGCCTATGAATGGCACACCTGGGCGGTCGAGTACGATGGCACAACAGTTAAATATTTTGTAGATGACCAGCCCATCAAAGTATATCGCTACCATGTGAGCCCCACCAATAATGGCACCATTACTCCCAAGAAGGATGCCGAGCCGCTCACGAAGATCGCCAGCCAAGAGAATATCAACGCTGCATTTCACCGTGGCTGGCAATTTATCCTCAACGACTATGTCGAGATAAGCAAAAACCTCAGCCCTATCGACCCATCCGACTCATTTCCTATGCAGACGATGCTGATCGACTACGTGCGCGTCTTCCAAAAGGGTGTGGGCACGCAGCCACCCGATACGCCAGTCCCAGCAACAGGCGCGAAATGGACCAAGCGTCCAACGGCTGATGCAAAGAATTGGTCATCGATCGCCAGCTCCGCCGATGGTAAGACGATGGTCGCCGTTGCCAAGGGGAGTAAGGTATATACCTCACGTGATGCTGGTGCTACCTGGACAGAACAGCAGGGCTCTGAGGCGCGCAATTGGGTAAGTGTCGCCAGCTCCGCCGACGGCACCAAGCTCGTGGCTACAACAGCGGGCGGCAACCTCTTCGTCTCAACCAACAGTGGTGCTACCTGGACGGAGCGAGCTGCCGATGGTCGGCACAACTGGACATCTGCTACCATCTCTAATGATGGAAGTAGACTAACCGCAACCGCAGGTGGTGGTGGCTACATCTTTAGCTCCAGCGATGGTGGTGCTAGCTGGGTGGCACAAACGTCTGCTGGCACACCAAACTGGGCGTCGGTCGTGAGCTCAGCGGATGGTACGATAGTAGCTGCAGTAGCGTATGGTGGTGCAATCTATACAGTTGACCACACAAACCCAGATGAACAGCGGATCGCTGCTGCCGAGGCTGCCGTAGCTCAAGCTGAGCAGAGCAGGACTAGTGCTGCAATCGACGCTGCCAAAGCACTGGTCGATGCTGTGCGAGACCCTGCCAAAAAAGCCGCTCTCCAGGCGCGCCTGGCTGCAATTGTTGCCACACCAGCACCAAAAAAGCCAACGAACGCTGCTGTGGTCACCCAGCCGCATGGCGGTACTGTGACGGTATCGACTGCTGGGGATCAGTGTTATCACATCGCCACCGCAAAGGCGGCAGCTGCCCCGAGCTACTATCACGGTCGTACACTGCATGATGTCGCTAGCTTCACCATCACCTGCGACCACCAGCCGCCCAAGGTCGGGTATACCACGCACGTTGCACTCACACTGAGTCGCCGCTATGACGACACGAGCCGTGTGACTGTTGCGAAGGTTGTTAATGGCGCTATTACCGAGGATATCACCAACCGGATGAACTTTGGTACAACAGCAGACGGTAAATACACGACGATAACCTATGATGTAACCGACGGTGGCTTCGGTGACGAAGATGGCGCTGCCAACGGTACCATCACCGACCCAATTGCGGTGTACGAAGCAGAGTCATCACCTACAGCTAATCAGGCCAACAAACCGCGTGGCCAGCACAAGTCACTCCTTGCCGACACTGGCCAGAGCATCCTCCTCATTGTTCTTGGTGCAGCCACCCTGGGCGGTGCTGGAGTGTGGTTGATGCGAAAGCGACTACTCAGCCGTAAGTAATAGCAAACGCATACGAGCAACAGCAAACCCCACACAGAAATCGTGTGGGGTTTGAGATTTGTATACACCGTCTAGTAGCCCGTCTCAATACAGCATAGAGCATCAAGCGGTATATACGTGAGATATTTGCTCACGCGGCAGATGTGTATTATTATACAGATAAATGTAATGATAAACAGGGATCAAACGTAATGTACAGCAAAAACGAAGGACTACAGACAGAAACCAACTGGTATGGCCGATCAGCAAAGATTGTTAGCTCAGTGGCGGCATTAGCGATTGCCACAGGAGGTGTGGCTGGCTGTGCAAGCTTAGAAAAAGATGTGGGTGTGACGATAGAAAGGCAATGCACAACACACGACGGTGGTCTTGTTGGCTGGGAAAATGTTTCGTATAAAGATAACCCACCTTCCTTTACTGGGTATGAAGCCGATAAGGCAACGCTTCATTGTCCAAAGGGGTCAACCGTTACGCCGGAGCATAGCGTGAGCTATACATTATTTGACCCAACTGACTCCACACAGCTTAATCATGCACGATGGGATCAGATGAAGGGCGGTAGTGTCTCGTATATTGTCAAAGAAACAAATCGTGACGATCCAGTCCTGACGACAGAAAGCGACAGCACCGGCACAGAAGTGACAATACGTACAGTGGAGCAGAGTGGGCTTGCTGTGCATCTGGATCGATACGAGCCAAAGAAACCATCACATGATAAGTAAAAAGGTAATCCCGTCTGCCTTGCTAGGCTATATTATAACGGGGAAGGAATTTGAAATAGATGAAAACAATCTGCATTGACGAATCTGGTACACTAGGCTTTAGCTCTCACGAGCCCTACTTCGTCATGGCAGCGCTGATGATTGACGACGAGAAAGCACTCAAACGAATGAAGAATCTGATCCGGCGAGTAAACGGCCATGTTTTGCGACGATACAAACCTCAGTCATTTCTTGTCGATTGGTACGTCAAAGAACATATTGAGCAGTATATTACGAAAAGCCTACCAGCTCGGGATGATCACTCTATCACGTATGTTGTAATGGAGCGTGACAAAAAAGAGACGCGAATGCGTAATAAAGCAGCACGTATCCATATGCGGCAGGTGCTGCTGCGTCGGCTGCTGCTCGATACACTGGTGCAGTGCCATGAGGATGTGCGTATCGTTGTGGGCAACAAGACGATCAAGGCGGCAACGGCGCGTCAGATGCAGCGCTATATGCAACAGCAGGCGCGTGAGCACGGGTACCAGCATGCACTTGTGATCGACACGGTTGAGCCGCAAACTAACTATGGATTACGCATGGTACATTTCATCACTCATCTTGTTTTTGTGACGTATATGAGGCCAGTGTATCTTGGTCGGGTGCTGCACAATCTCCCATTGGCGCGGCTCCGCATTGCAAAAGGTGAGTTCATCGATGAGAGCCATACTGACTGGTTGATTGATCAGCTTGCTTGATATATACTAAGTGAGCACCACATGTGGTGTCTGTGGAGTCAGTCTTATGTCTTGCTCGTGCGTAGTAAGTGACGTGCATCACGTGGTGTATCGTCACCGAGACATAAGCATCCATGGCGCGTTTGCAGAACGCGCCCTTTTTTGATGTCATGTTCCTATAGATTATCATATTGTGATATAATCTATCTCCATGACAGAGAAGTTCCAAACATCAGCACACCCATCACCTGAAGAACCCAACGTGCAGATACATCTGCGCAATTTGCGAGCAAACGATGATGCGGATAAGGCACGCCTTGGTGTGTGGTATGGTCTACACCGAAGTGCGGGTGATGTCTATGTGGCAGATATCGGGGTAGGGAATCAGCCGCATCATAAGGATTTGCGGGCTGAGATTGGCTTTGAATCTAAGGACTCATACCTGGTATTACCAGAGGATTTTGCTTATACACTTGGTTTTGCGTTTGGGCGCTACAATCCAGACAAGGCCGAGCAAGATGCTTATGGCGCTTCTTACGACTTGCAGGCAGAGCGCTTCCAACAGGCAGAGGTATCTGTCGCAACGACCGACGCTATCGTTCGCACAGCAATGCTTGGAATGAAGTATGCGCTTGTGGTTGACGCAAAGCAGCTAGCTGATCTACCACCGACCGTGCAGCATCCTGATGCACAACTTCTTATACCTGAAGATTGGCAGGGCAAGGTCGACACGACAGGCATCGACCGTAGTGGCCGCTCAATATAACGAAGAGCACTCTTACTGATACACCGCCGGCTTTAGCACACCAATATACGGCAGGTTGCGGTAGTGCTGGCGGTAGTCGAGGCCGTAGCCCACCACGAATTCATTGGGGGTGGGGATGCCAATGTAATCTGCCTGCACATCCACCGTACGGCGCTCGGGCTTATCTAGCAGGGT
>CALICZ010000182.1 GCA_938049075.1 uncultured Candidatus Saccharibacteria bacterium | reverse complement strand
GCAAGCACACCCGATCTTCGAGGAAAGCGATATCGCGCAGCGCGACCTCGCCACGTGGCGCTGCCTTCATCAGCTCAAGGCAGTGCTCCATAAAGTCGATATCTGGCGAATGCTGCAGTAGCAACCACGCCGCGGTCGAAGCCTTACTGCCCACCATACGTAGTGTTGGCCAGCCAATTGCCGCCACAATCGTACGCAAAAATTTAGTCGAGTCAGCATCGAGCGATGCATCCCACGCCCTGCCACCAACTAAGTACTGCTGGCGCATCGCTTGATCGCGCTGGGCATAGCGAAGAATGGCAGTGCGATATGATTGCCTATCAGGTTGTGACTGTTTTGATCTCATAGTGGATAAACTTTGCCTTGGTTTTTTATATATTACTCTCATTATCCTATCATGCCTCAAGAGTCATAGCGCAGATACTGTTGCCGATTACTGATAGCAAGCAAATTTGCATTATCCCTTACTACGCGGTATTGTATAGTTATGAAGCTACCATTTCTCCCGCACATTCGCATCAAACGACTCATTCTCCTTGTACTGTTTCTAGCACTGGTTGCGGGCGGGTTCGCAGTCTATTGGTGGTGGACGGATGGCCTGGCATATGGCAACGACGCACCGGCACGCCAAATCACCGAACGCTATCTGGCGCAGATCCGCCAGGGCGAAACGTGCAAAACGTACGTTTTTGCTCACAATAGTGAGGTAATCTACGCTGGCGTGAGTTGCCGTGAGAAGAAGCACGAGCATCCATCCGGGTTTTGCGATGTGTGGAAATTCTATTATCAAGACGGAGCTGTGACACGTCATGAGCAACCGAACTCTGACGGCGGCGAATCATACGCCAGAAGCATCACGAAGCTTCTTCCGCCGCGCGTTAGTGATGAAAAACACAATAGCAACTATTGCCGCGAACTAGGCCTACTCTAAGACGAACGATCTCCTCTTGTCGCAGTAACACCATATAGTTTTTATCCTTTGAAATTAGCCCAAGAGCGGCCGCAAATACTTCCCGGTAAACGACGCTGGGTTATGTGCCACCTCTTCGGGCGTACCACTGGCGATGACGGTGCCGCCGCCCTGCCCGCCTTCGGGGCCCATGTCGATGATATGGTCGGCACATTTGATAACCTCAAGATTATGCTCAATGATAACCATACTATTGCCGCCCGCTACGAGGCGTTGGAGAATTTCGAGTAGCTTCTTGACGTCAGCGGTGTGCAGGCCGGTAGTTGGTTCGTCAAGAATATAGAGTGTCTTGCCAGTCGTGCGCCGACTCAGCTCGGTAGCAAGTTTGATACGCTGCGCCTCGCCACCACTAAAAGTCGTGGCGGGCTGGCCGAGCTTGATATAAC
>CALICZ010000181.1 GCA_938049075.1 uncultured Candidatus Saccharibacteria bacterium | reverse complement strand
AGGCGACATCGACGGCGTAGCCTTCTTGCTCTAACCCCTGTTTTATCGACTCGGCAATGCGCCGCTCATCATCAACGACTAATAGTTTCATATCCTTATTATACCGTGTTATTCGTCATTATAAATCTTTATTGCACTGCCCTAAATTTCTCTTTTCAGATACCCGATGGCGTGCTAAAATGAATATTTCCCAAGAATGTTCAAGTTTATCATTACATGTTGCATAAGCTGTGTCAGTCACATTATCTCACTTTTTTAGCGTCATAGTGGCGATGCTTATCCTTCGTATTGCGAGCTAGTACCCCAGTGCTGCTTCGGGCCATAGGCGGCGCATCATCTGTTGGCCGCGGCGGCTGACGGTGATCCACCAATCACCAGTCGTCATCTTGACTGTAATAAGCCCTTTGTTCTTGAGGTGAGTGATCTGTGTCATAAGCTTTGGGCGACTCATGCGCAGGCTCTGCTCTAGGCCGATCACATCATCTTCGCCATGCTCGTTGATCTGCTGCAAAACGAGAGCTTCGTCTGTGGTGAGGGTTGGTTGCTGTGCCATTGTCGTATACTCCTTGTTTATGGTTGTATCTGTAGTATGCACGACGTGGCTTAGGGCAGTCTTAAAAATTCGATTTCTTACTTCATTACGCCATTCCTCAAGGGTTTGTATAGACAAAAAGGCAAATATATCAGGGTATATTATGACTTACGCATTAGTATTTTCTACCTCTGTTCATTCCTCTTATGCTATACTAATCATATGAATCCGCTTGCGATGATTGCCTACCAGACCAAAGACTATCCACGCCTGCCCGATGGAAGGATCGACTACACTGGCCAACCTATCTGCTTTGTCTTCAACTGCGTGGTATGCTACGGTGATGAGATTTTACTGGTGCGGCGTAGCCAGCAAGAAGTTGAGCAGCCGCGTATGCTCAATGGCGTCTCTGGCTTCATTGACCGGACTGATACGAGCATTACGGTACTAGCTGGGCAAGAATTGGCCGAGGAGCTAGGTATTGACCCGCGAGATACGACTATCGTGGTGGCGCAGCAGCCCCTGATGCAGATTGACGCAGCGCATAGCCGCCAGTGGTATGTGTATCCGGTGCTCGTTGAATGTGCGCAGCGCATAACGCCTCGGCTTAATGCCGAAAATAGCGCAGCAGCGTGGTATCCACTCACCGAGATCGATGCTTTGCCGCTGCTACCGTTTTATCATGAGACGCTCCGCGCTGGCCTGGCAATGCGCCATAAGTAGGCTTTGCGTTAGTTGAGATAACAGAAATAATAGAGAGCCAGACCCAAAGGCTGGCTCTCTATCTCTGTTACGATATGGTCTAAACTGCCTGCGAGAGATCGTACACGGTATATTGCGTGCCACCGTAGTCAACCTTGGTGCCAGCACTCGCCGCCCAGGTAGCGATAGCAGAGTTGCCGCCCGGCCCACCATGATGATGGGTGGTTTGCGTTTGGGCTGATGAGGATTTTGCAGTCGATGTAGCCGACGAATTCGTTCTTGCCTGCGTCGATTGCTGCCCGCCATGCCCACCTGGCCCATGCTGACTCACCACATAGTAGCGCACACTGCCCTGACGTACCAGCTGCTTGAACTGCTCGAGCGTGAGCGTACTGTCGCTGCCGTTAAAGCCACCGACTGCCATCACCGCCTTGCCTGTGGAGAGCTGGATTGGTGCCGATTCATTGGCGCTGTTGACTGCCGCAAGCCA
>CALICZ010000180.1 GCA_938049075.1 uncultured Candidatus Saccharibacteria bacterium | reverse complement strand
TGCGCCCAGTGGAATGTGAAAGCTCGTTGCAATAACTATTTTGTGCTCTGGTGTACGAGGTGAATATTCTAGAGAGATATTCACCCTTATAGCGTTCTGTCAGAAGGAGTGTGGGGGGTGGAGCGTGAGAATAGTGATAGCCTCGAGATCAACGCTTTGTTCTGACAAAAATACAGTACTCTTCCCTACTCCGGCAATTGTTCATTCTCGCGCAAGATTTTCTTGCCGCGCATTTCGTATTTGACACCGGTCAGGTCGCTTGTGACGTAGTCGTCGTTGAGGAGATTGACGAAGACGGCCGCATCCTTGGCATCCATGATAATGATACTCCCTGCCGCATCGTCCGTCATCAGGCCCAGGCCCATTTCGTCGGCGTGGTCGATGAGTTGGTCTTGTGTCACTTGGGCGGGATCGAGCTTTTGCAGTTTGGTCACCAGCGCTGGCGTGTCGCGCACCAGGCGGTCGAGCGTGAGCCCCTCAGGCAAGGTAAGTTTAAACTGCTGAGTGATGGCAGCGATCTTCTCCTCCGCCACAGCGTGCTTCTTGGCATCGTAGCCAAAGAGCCGGACGAATTTACTCTCGCTAAAGGCAAAGATATCGTTGCCAACGATCAACACCTGATTATCCGGCGTGATGCGTAGGCCAGCATCAGCCACAAATGGCTGGAACGACCCACCACTGTACATCCAGGCGGTTGCCCCCTTGAGTACCTGCGACTGGGGCAGCAGCTTGGCCACAAAGAATGGCTCGCCATCTGTGCCCACCCGGAAGCGCGCAATGATACCCTTAACCTTCTTGAACTCATGGTCACCCTCGTTGAAGGTCTCAAGATCTGCCTCGCTGTAAGTGATCTGCTCGATCACTTCCTGAGCGTGCACTACCCGATCGAGCGTCGTGCACTCGAGGACATTCTCCTCCGCCTTGGCCGCCTCAAAGTCGCGCACCATCAGGCCAGTCGCTGCACCCGTCTGCACCGCTGTGATCATATCGTAGAGGAAGAGCACCTTGAGCTGCGCCTTGAGCTCGGCCGCATAGTTGGTGGCGTACACCGTATAGCCCTTGGTAAAGAGGAATAGATCCACCTCTAACTGGTCTTTGTCGCGATCAGCTTGGTTGGCCCAGAGGAAGATGTCGGTAGCGCTGGCAGCCGCGTCTGCAGCGGGCTGAGTGGCAGTATTAGTTGGCTGAGCCTCGGCATGGGCGGCTACGTCTGCATCACTCTGCGGCGCAGCAGCTAGCTCTGGTGGCGTTACTGGGGTGGTATCGGTAATGGGGGTTTGTGTGTTTGGTTCGTTATGCATGGTTTCTAGTGTACTATATTTGGGGTGTAAAGCCTATTGCTCAGTAGCGTGCTTTTCACCGACGTCGGGATGCTGGCTCAGCCAATTGTAGAGCGTAAAGCAACTCGGGACGAAACCATGGATCTTCTCAAATTGACCGGCGTAGTATACAATCTCACTACTCGTGGGAGGCTCATCGCCGAGGAGTGTTTGGACGTCTTTTATACGTTCTTCTACTTTATCTCTCAACCTTTCGTCACCTTCAGGATCTATCCGCCATTGCGGCCTGAGCATTTTTCTATATACAGCGTCACCATCACAACCCTTAATTATATCGGCCTCTGTTATCTTATCAGTAATCTCAGATAGTTTTATTGCACGATCACTACCTTCACCTTCATTAAGACAACTATCTATGGCACCTCTCAAGAGTGATGTCTGGTGTACATTGTCCAAAATATACGCATGTTGATCAAGTTGCCAGCAAAGCGCTTTAAGTAGTGGGCTTAACCAATCTGCATTCAGCCTCGTAAGTAACAAATCATCACCCCACTCGATAGCATCTTTAAGACTTTGCTCTATTAGCCTGAATTCAGGGGCGCCAAATTCCACATCCCCCGGCGGCGTAAACCACTCACTGTCGTCGAGCTGCTCAGGATTCTGCGGCTGCTGCTCTTCTTCGCCTAGATTACGGCTACCGCCCTCATCATGCCGTAATGAATCATCATCAAGGTTAGGTGTTTCTGCTGATTGATGATACCTGTCAGCTCTGCC
>CALICZ010000179.1 GCA_938049075.1 uncultured Candidatus Saccharibacteria bacterium | reverse complement strand
GCAGCCTACCTTTAGCAGGTATCGTATCTACAGAAGCAGAACTTGCTGATGCGATCTCCTTGATTCTACGGAAACCCACGGCACTATAATCAGATTTAATATATCAGCTTGCGCAGTGTTTGCGAGTGTCATTCGCGAGGCCGATTCCCAAAGACAAAACAAGCCGCGTGGGCCAGCTGCTGGGTGAAGAACTCGCTTGTGGCTGCCACAATTTGACCAACGTACTCTGACACAAAGTAGATACAAATGTGCGACGCACCTTTAATAAGGAGCAGCTGTTTGCTGGCCGCAGCAGTCGCCTTGACATAGGCATTTTCCGTCATATAGCGTGTATCGGTCACACTGCCGGCAATCATCAGCAGCGGCTGATTCAGCAAATCCATGCGATCGGTGGCGTCCCAGGCCATGAGCTTGGCAAGGCTAGCAACCGTGTAGCGCCCGGTGGAACGGGGGTGCGCGTAGTCTTCATAATAATAGCGGTAACCATCGCGATAGAGATCAAACGGTAGCATCGCTAGTTGCTCTTCGCTCAGGTGGGGTATGTCCCCAGTGCAGCGCACCTCGCCGCCGGCTGCCTGCTGCGCCTGGGCCTCAGCCGCGATCGTCACTCCATTTGCCTGGTACTACACCGAGTGAATTCACCTTGCCGCTAATATTCTCCTCAAGTATTTTTGTTTTTATATGGCGTACCATAGATTGGAGACTCACCATGTTCGTTGCGCTCTTCTTGGAGTGGCTGGATTATCTGCTGAATGGACGCGATTGTCCACTGCAAGCTGGCTGGCAATCGCCATAACTGGCGCATATTCATCTGGCGGTGGCGTGTCAAAATGACCTCGCTTGGCTAGGTCATCGCAGACCAGCACAGCTTGTTCCTCTGTCAGCAGTGGATATACTCGGCCATTGCCATGCCGAATGTAGCAGACTTAGCAACTTTTCCATCTGCTACGAGCCGATTCATCGCCGCCCGCACAACCGCCGCGCCAATATGCAATCTCCTTGCCAGCTGAGTCACTGTCAACTTCGCCTCTTCGTCAGAGTACTTCTCTGTCGGAGTGTTGTTGGTTGGCAAGTGGTATTCTTGAGTCATGACATTAACAGTATAGCGATTATATTACTTCGCCATATTATACAATACACAACAAAGCACTATGCTGATAGAATATGACTTTTACTTGAGACATCATATGTGTTGAAGAATGTTTCATCGCGGGGTACCGAGACTTTCGGCAGTGTCGGCTGCTGAGCACGAATATAGCCATAAAGCGTTGGCCTATTTGTCGTTGATCCGCCACTATGATCATCAATAACGATGGCGGGTTTTGCACCAGCCGCCTCGGCTACCTTTGATACGTAATCTACAATAGCATTATAAAACTCGCCAACATCTATTTTGTAGATATAGTTCTCTGTTGGATTAAGTCCACGTACTAATAGCACGTCATCTCCCGTTTGACTATCATGTGTTTCGATAAGCATTGCTGCACCAACGATCCGCTCATTTTTCTTGCCAGGTCGTGCTTTAATCATAAGCGAAGTAAAGTTCGGAAAATCTTCCGCTAATGAATCGT
>CALICZ010000178.1 GCA_938049075.1 uncultured Candidatus Saccharibacteria bacterium | reverse complement strand
AAAACCCACCCGCCAGCGCGAAAGCTAAGGATGTTTCGTATTACTACACCGAAGATATTCCGGCCAGGGTAGCAAAAAAAGCTTGCTCATGTGATTAGCCATTAGCCATTAGCCACTCCACTCTCTTCTGTAGTGCGTTGCAGCACGGGTGTATAGCGAATACGTTGTCTATTGCATCACAAGCACTCGCCCGAGCGGCTATTCTCGCTCTTCTATACGCCGCAGTAAATCTTCCTCAAAAGCGAGAATGCCTTTGTAGGTGGCTGGGTAGTGGCTGGTGTCGGGCAGCTGGAGGTGAGTAATGCAGCGCCACACAGCGGCAATAAGCTGGGCAAACTCATTCAGCTCGGCCTGAGAAAAGCTGGTACTAAGCTGGTGGATATCGCCCGTGTCCTTGTCTGGCTCGACGAACTGCAGCGTGGCCCCGGCAAAGTCGTAGCGCGCATAGTCGCGCGAGTGGCGCACGAGGAGCTCGTAGAACATCAGCTGCTGGCGGTATTTGTGCAGCTTAATCTTCTCGGCATCGGTGCGGCCCTGCCAACTGCGGGCAGGCTTGCCCGTCTTGTAGTCTGTAACGGCGATGGTATTGGCAGTGTGGTCGATATCGACAAGGTCAAGCGTGCCAGTAAGGCGAGCATCACCGAGCACAACTCCTTGGCCGGCAAAGCTTAGCTCGGTCTTTTGCTCGGGGCAGAAGGTATGCGCCTCGGCCTGCAAGAAGGCGCTTAGTGAATCAAGCCCCTTGCGGCTAAAGTACGCGAAGTCCTCTGGCCCTAGCGGCTGGCGATTAAGCTCTTGCTCAAAGTCGCCCAGGATATCCTCAGCTGGTCGCACCTTGCCAGTAGCGGTAAGATGGGTGTGCGCACGCTGCAGCACGTGGTGGATAGCATTACCATAGATGGCATGCGGACTCGGTGCCTGCGGAAAGCGCAGCAGGTAGTTGGTCAAGAAGGCCGCTGGCCCACCGCGCGACACGTCTAAGAAGGCAGTAAGGTGGGTGCTAGAGAGCTTATACTGCTCGAGCATAGGCTGGAGAAGCTGCTGCAAATCGGGCTCGGGCGTGCCAACTGGCGCAAGGCGGCGCTGCCAATCGGTAGTGAGCTGGGTGGTGAGGCTTGGTATGTCATTGGGCATATCAACAGTGGTTGCAGTGAGGTCGATGCCGTCGAGGAAGCTGGCCGGTAGCGTTGCTTTGCCGGCATCATCCTGGGTGCTGTAGCTGATAGTCAGGTGATTGCGCGCCCGCGTCATGGCGACGAAAAAGAGACGGAGGCGCTCGTCGTACGTATTGCCGGCGGGGGCAATAGCGAGGTTCTCTGGATACGTAATAAGCGACACGGGTGAGCGTACGCGCCGTCCCCAGGTGCTATCGACAGCGCCCATGATGTAGACATGGCCAAACTCCAGCCCCTTGGCCTTGTGCGCTGTCATGAGGTTAATGCGGCCGGTATGCGCCTCGGTACGCTGGCGGATGGTGGTGATGGGCGTCTTGAACTGCCGGTGCATACTGAGGAGATCGAGCATATCGACGAGCCGGAGTGTCTCGTCATCACCACGATGCTCCTGGGTGCGGCTGCGCAGCGTGCGCAAGGCCTCGAGGCAGGCAAGGTATGCATCGGGCTGCTTGGCAAGCCTCTCGCGCGAGAAATAATAATCGTACAGTGGTGAGCGGTAGCTTATGGTGGGCATTGCAGGAGTTGCTTCGGCGGAGAGGCTAATCGGTTGGTCGAATTGGGCCATTTGCTGCGTCATGTACTCGGTAATCGCACTGGCTATGGCGGCCTGAGCCTTTTGGCTATCGGCTGGCTGCGGGACACCAAGCAAATCATCAAGCACCATCTCAAGCGGTTGATACTGCGCCTGCCACGCCATATGGATCAGCCACATCGTCAAGGGTTGGAAGGTGGGGCTCGCCATCATCGCCTCGCCCCACGTTTGGCGGTTGCGCCACGCTCGGAGGCTGAGCTGCCAAATATCCTGGCTGGCAAAACCAAAGGCCGGGTGCGCCATCAGCTCTGGCAGCAGGCTATCAGCAGTGGGAAACTCCCCTGCTGCTATGGCCTCGATTGCCCGCGCGAGCAGTTCGAGCACCTGGATGACAGGATTATCAAGAACATTGTCGCGCCGCTCGTAGTTGATGGCAATACCTGCCGCCTGAAGGTGTGGCACCAGCGCCACCAGCTCGCGGTGACGCCGAGCCAGGACGGCAATTTCCTCGGACGGCGTGCCACTGTCGATCTGCTGGCGAATCTGCTGTGCCAGCCATTGACGCTCGGCTAGGCTAGTGGGTAGCTCAGCCAGACTGACGGCAGTCTGGGTTGGCTGGTGGTGAGCGGTGAGCGTCTTATCGAGCTCAGGAAGCACCGCCTCTAACCGGTCGCCCCCCTGAGTGATAACAGCCCGGGCTGGTGTGAGGATGGCGCGACTCGAGCGGTAATTATCTGTCAAGGCGATTAGCTGCACATCGCGGTAGTGGCTGCGGAAGCGGTGGATGTTGCTCACATCTGCTCCCTGAAAGCTGTAGATTGCTTGGTCGTCATCCCCCACCGCCATGATGTTGGGGCGACCCTCGTGAACGGGGCTACTCGTTAGCGAAAAGAGGATGCGCAGCTGTGCGAGGTTGGTGTCTTGGAATTCATCCACCATAATGTATTGGTACTGCTCCTCGAGGTTGGCGCGTAGCTCGGGCTGAGCATCGAGTGCCTGAGCGAGCTGGAGAATCATATCATCGTAGTCATACAGACCAGCCGTACTGAGCTCAGTGAGATATGCATCATAAACCTCAGCGAGGGCGCGCAGCTTACCGAGGCGCTTGCGATCTCTCAGGACATAATTCCCAGTAGCGTCCTTCTCGCACCAGTGGTTGCGCCAGGCAGTGAGCGGTGTGGTCTTACCGCTATCAAGCGTCTCATCGATCGCTCGAGCCAGGCTGAGCGAGAAGCTATCGGCTAGTGGTGGAATGGTGGGTGGCAACGGCGGCAGTGGCAGCTGAGCTGCTTCGCCCGCCAGCGGAGCGAGCTTGCCGGCCATTGGTTTGCTTATCCGCCCAGCCGCAAAGACCTCGCTGAGGCGTGGCTCAACAGCCGCTAGAAGTGCCTCGTCCGCATCGATAACCTGCCGAAGCTCTGCGCTACTCAGACCAGCCTGCTTGAGCTGGCTAATGCTGCGGCTAATGTCTTGCAGGTAGGTAAACTCACCATTTTGCTTGCTACTCAAGGGGTTATGATGATCGAGCTGGCCAAGGATGCTGCGTAAAATCTCGTAGCTGCCAAGCTCATCGGTAGGCCTCAGCGATGCACCATGGTAGAAATACTCCCGGTGGTGATTTATCGCCTCACTGCCAAAGCTATGGAAGGTATGGATAGCAACGCGGTAGGCATCTGCCTCAATGATACTGCGCAGACGCTGCCGCATCGCGGCTGCCCCACTGTCGGTAAAGGTAAGGCAGAGAATATTCTCAGGTAGTACATCTGTTTGACGCAGGATATTGGCGGCGCGCATGCTGAGTAGCTCTGTCTTGCCAGTACCGGGACCAGCCACAACGAGTAGTGGCCCGTCAATCATATCGACAGCAGCGCGCTGCTGGTTATTGAGGTGCGTGTATCGAGTCGAAAATTCGTGTTCAGACATGTCTCCATTATCGCACACTCACCGCCTCGACTCTAGCGGCCAGGCCGAGATTCCGGTATAATATCTATCATGGACTTTGGTAACCACATGGATGTCGCATATGTGCAAAAGGCTCTCGCCGCGCGCTTTGGCGTGCAGCTAGTGATCGATCGCGTGGTGGCGCGCAATATTGCCGCAGGGCTTGCCGCCAAGGCATCGGTATTTTTTGCAACAGACGGCCAGCTCTATTGCTTGGTCTATGGACCATCGCGCCTCTTGCTTGGCGATATCAAGAAGATCGCGGTGCGGATCGGCCTGCGCGCTGAGACATTCTTCCCGCCACGGGGCCAGCCAGAGTATTTTGACGAATTTGGCCGGCAAAAATTTCGCGAAATATTTCCCGGATTTGGGCGCATCACCGATCGCGACATTATGTACTATCGCACCCTTGCGCCATACAACCCAGCTCTCATTCTCGTTGATGAGGTGAAGGACGGCCACATCTACCAAGCAGACAGCGATGCGCGCAGTGGTTGGCGGGTTGCTGCCAAGTGTCAGTATCATCGAGGAAAGGTAAAAAAACGATATGAAGGATTATCTAGCAATCATCCGGCGCAACTTCGTCTCGCCTATCGTGCTGGCGATTTTGCTTCTTGCTATGGCGCTGGTCTATGTGCGGGAATATCGCGATGCCTGGTTTATATCATTCGTCATTATGGTCAATTCCCTGATTGGTGCCGTGCAAGAGATTCGGGCTAAGCGCGCTCTGCGCAAGCTCGAGCTCATGAGTGCGCCGCGCGCCCGCGTTGTCCAGGCCGATGGTACCGTAATCGAGGTGCTTTACGATGCACTGCAGGTTGGCGATACTCTCGCACTACACACTGGCGATGAGCTACCCGCCGACGGCACAGTGCTCGACGCAAAAGGCCTGGAGGTAAATGAGAGCATGCTCACGGGTGAATCTGCCGCAGTAGACAAAGCACCCGGTGACGCCATCTACGCAGCTACAACAGTAGTAGCAGGTACAGCCCACGCTCGCGTCACGGCAGTTGGTAACGCCACCAAGGCCGGTGCAATCAGCACTGTGCTCAAGCAGTACGCGCCGCAGCCCACCCCACTCCAGCGGGCTATCCAGCGCGCCATTACCGTCCTGACCTATGGTGCAGTCGTGCTGGCACTGCTTATCTTCGCGCGCTACCATATTGCGGGGTTGCAAGCCGTTAGCATCCTCAAGACGATTATCACCGCGGCGATCACAGTTGTGCCAGAGGGGCTGCTCCTGGCGAGTTCGCTTCTGCTTGCCTTTGGCTCGCTGCGCCTGGCTCAGGCTAAGGTCTTACCTCAGAAGCTTTCAGCGATTGAAGCAATGGCACTGCTTGGCGTGCTCTGCGTGGATAAGACGGGTACCTTGACGAGTGACGACGTGACCTTCGAGCAGGCTGCATCGTTCGACGCATCGACAGATGATGAGATGGTCGCCCACTACGCTGCCCTCATTGCACACGAAACCAGTGGTGGCAATGCAACTGGCCAGGCAATTCTTGCTGCGCATCAGGCTCCCACCGCCCACATCCAGGAGGTGATGGCGTTCTCATCGAGCCGGAAAATGGCGGGGGTGCGGGCCGAGATTGCTGGCTCAATGCAGACGCTGATGCTGGGCGCACCAGAGTTTGTAGCGCGGCTTGCCCCGCTCTCGCCTGCTCAGCAAGCCCAGATTGACACCTGGGCAAATGACGGCCTGCGTGTCCTCCTGCTCGCCCGCTTTGCCGACAGCACTGTGCCACTCAAGCAGCTCGCCGCTGGCTCGGGTCAGCCGCTGGGAGCAATCGTCCTGCGCAATAGTCTGCGCCATGGTGTGGTCGATACCGTGCAATTTTTGCAGGGCCAAGGAGTGACAATTCGCGTCATTAGTGGAGATAACCCACGGACAGTCAGCTATATCGCGAAGGCAGCGGGGATCCATCAGCCTGAGGCAGCTATCACCGGGGCGGAGCTTGCCCAGCTCGATGATGCAGCCTTTGCCCAGGCAGCCGACACACACACAATCTTTGCCCGCGTCTTGCCTGAGCAAAAGGAGCGGCTCATTGCTCACTTCTCAGAGCAAGGGCGGTTCACTGGCATGGTGGGCGATGGCGTTAATGATGCCTTGGCGCTCAAGCGAGCCGACCTTGGCGTTGCGATGTATGCGGGTGCACCAGCTAGTCGGCGCGTTGCCGATATCATCCTGCTCAACAATTCCTTCACGTCATTGCCCCTCGGAATGGAGCTAGGCAATCGCATCATGCAGGCAATCGAGCTCATTGGCGTGCTCTTCTTCCATAAGATCATCTATGGTGTGGTGCTGCTAGTCATTACCCTTACCCTCGGCATTATGTACCCATATGCGCCGCGCCATCTTACCTTTATGAATATCTTCCTTGTGACAATGCCGACCATTATGTGGACGCTCTTTCCGCCCTTATCGCGACACCGGATTGACCCGCGGCGCTTCTGGCACGACACCCTGCTGGCGGTGGCACCAATTGCAGTGCTCACAGGGCTAACGGTTGCTAGTGTGTATTGGCTTGGCCGCACACTCTACCCAGATCGCCTTGGCGAAGTGGCAACGATGACAGTGCTGGTAGCGACCTTCTACGGCGTATATCTGGTATTTTTGGCTGGCCGTATGCTTGGCATCCAGCTCGATAAGCGGGCCCACCTTGCCCGCACGCTCTACATGCTCGCAGTATTGCTCGTGACAGTAGTGAGCTTTGACATCATCCCACTTCGCCAATTCTTCGACTTCACCCCACCAAACCTACTCCTCCTCTGGCCCAGCATTGCCATTATTATTCCAGTAACCATACTGCAATGGTGGTGGGCGTGGCGTGTGAGCCGGCGCTTTGCAATGCCATCCCGTGTTGAGTAGCGCAAAATACAAAGCAGTAAATTATACTTACTTTATAGACAAAATGGGCACAACACGGGTAGTCTCTTGTGACTCGCTGTACCGTCTACTGTCCAACAACGAACTCCTGGCGGCATTTGCCAACGCAGGCTTCACTCCACCAGGCACACCAGAGGCCAAGAAAGAGCCCCTCTTGGTGCTCATTGATGCCATGCAGCGTCTCAATATCTTGTCAATTCACTTGCCTACACCGACGATACTTGATTAAAAATACAACTCGAGATATGTTTAGTGTAGCACTAATACCACAAAGGAGTTCATATGCCATCCACTGACCCAACGTCGAGTTCAGGCAAAAAATACGACTACGACAAGCCCGTCACCATCAC
>CALICZ010000177.1 GCA_938049075.1 uncultured Candidatus Saccharibacteria bacterium | reverse complement strand
CTCTGGCGCACCCCGCCAGCTGGCCAGCTATTACAGCCAAGCGATATAAAGCAGCTTTACTCGGATGAGCTGCGGGCAGCGCTTGCGGCGGACTTTGCGTTGAGTTTTAGCTTGGCTCAGATTGCGGAGTATACTGAGCCAGATGGCGCAGCGCCGCTCATTATTACCGATCGCGATCGATGGGCGGCAGCACGCGCTCATGCGCTCGTCTATGATATGTTACAACCTGGCTGCGATATTGCTCGCTCACAAGCGGGGATTGATGCGCTCTGCACGTTAACACACGACCCGCAAACCTCATTGTCTAACGCAATACATCTCTGTGACGCTCGTCTTGGTGGCGCACTCGCTCAGGCAAGCGGCAGAGTACTTGGCCAGCCAGAGCAAACAATCTACTGTTTGATCGATAGCATGGCCGCCCAAGACGATACCCCGTGGCACCTAGCAAAGCTCCTTAGCCCTGCGACTGACGGCACGATTATCCCGATTATTCAGCTACGGCCCAGGACACTGCTCGCTACACTTTCCACCTACGAACTGCTTGCGCTTTTTATTGGCTATGGGTATGAGCCACGAATCGTTGACTGCACCACAGCTGACCCGCGCCAGCTAGATGCAGACTACACTGCTGCGCTCGCGTGGGCAACTGAGCGCACTGCTGCTTTGCGCCAGCCAGCCCAACCGCGCCCACACAAAGCCCGCCGACCACTGGTGATTGTGCGCACTCCAGAACAGTTTGAGACGCTACTAGACGATGACGAAGCACAAGAGGACTCGCTTGACGATAGTAGCGATGTTCAGCCGTCAAGCATTGCCCGGGCACAGGCAGCGCTTGCTCACCGCAAAGCAGATGGTGCCGACTCAAGCCGAGCAGGCACGCAGGCATGGCTTACTCAGGTGCTTGCGTGGTGTGAGCCAGAGAATCTGTTTGATGCAGCAGGCAATCTCACGTTTGCCGAGACGAAGGCTCTGCCGCATACGGCTGCAGCTCATACCGATAATGACTCCTCCTCAGGTGCAGCTCAGCTCACCGCTACGCAGCCCGTCCTGTCGGCCACGCGACTACGCCGGCCGGCTATTGAGCCCTATGCAGTCGTTGCGACGCCACCTGGCACGCAGCGCAGCAATACGCTTTCTCATGTTGGTTTGTATCTGGCTGATCTTGCCAAGGATGCAGCGCCAGATAGCTTCCGGCTTTTTATAAGTCCGTCGCTACAGAGTGGTACGCTCGCTCAGCGTTTTGCATCAAACCCACGAGCCTGGCAGTGGGGCAGCCAGCCAGGCATAGCACCACACGCGCCAGATAGCCACACGATGAGCTACCCAGCAGCAAGTGCGCTACGTGGTATGCAGCTTGGCTATCTCGAGCAGGGGAGGCAAAGCGTTTTCATTGGAGCGTCCCTGCATGAGGACATGAGCGCGGCAAGTCGCTCGTATACCGCAGCTCTATCGAGCCAGCCAAGCAGCGCGCCGCTACCTAGCCTCAACACCATCCTCTCGCACCAGAGTGCCGAGCAGATAACCAATGCGCTTGATCAGCGAGACGCGCCAACAACGGTCTACTTCCCAGCCGATAGCAACTGCGCAGTGGTAGCACTCGATATGATGCTATCGAGCACGCAGACGATCAATATGTTGCATGCGAGTGATACCACGCAGCCTACCTGGCTCACCACCAAGGCGGCTCGAGCTCAGATGCACGCAGGT
>CALICZ010000176.1 GCA_938049075.1 uncultured Candidatus Saccharibacteria bacterium | reverse complement strand
CGCTCGACCCAACCTGAATAATCCCTGGTGTGTTCTCACTTGAGCAGGGATCCACCTCGTGTACAGGACTGATGATTCGCTGGTCTATACTTGTATTCCAGTATGATACGTAATCTTTTTTAGGTAGCATGCACATTGTTTCTCTCCTTGATTATCAATATTTTTAGTATAACGCATACCGTCATCGCAGTTCAATTAAAAGATGGTACAATAATATACTAAGTATGTACGACAAACTCCACGAACTATTCGGCCTGGCGTATCCGCTGCATACCCAAGTATGTGGTGATTGGCACGACATATCTCGGCCGGTTATTGTCCTTATACACGGTATCGGGGTAAATCATAACATTTGGCAAGATGTACTGAATCAACTTGGCGACCAACCAGTCTTGGCAGTTGATTTGCTAGGCTTTGGCCAATCGCGCAAGCCTGCCTGGCCCGATTATACCCTGACCGATCATGCGCGTGCCCTGCGCAAAACGATTCGTCATGCTGCACCACTGCGCCAGGTAATCCTGTGTGGGCACTCACTTGGTACACTAGTCGCAATTGAATACACCAAGCTGTTTCCTCGCCGCGTCCAAAAGCTTGTGTTGTGCTCACCACCGATCTATCTACCAAGTGATATCGCTAAGCGCCCACTACGCGAGGCATTACTCAAGACAATCGGCAAAGGATTTCTTAAGGCGATCAACGCATCACCAAAGCTCATCGGCGCAGTCAATCAATACAAACGGACGCAGAAGAATTTTCATGTTAGCCGTGAAGGGTTTTCACCATACGCCAAGACGGCACGCAATAGCATTTTACTCCAAACCTCGCTCGGCGATGCCTGTAATCTACCGCCGCTACCGATAACGATTCTCTACGGCACACTCGATGCAGTGATGATACCAAAGCACTTCAAGGCAATCCAGCGCCGGCGTCGCAATGTCGTGATCGAGACGGCTATCACTGGCCACGAGATTCGCAAACGCTATGCCAAGCTTATTGCCAAACACCTCGAACAATAAGCTAGCTATTCCTATATAGCATGATACAGTGCTGCACACTACTACACCTTTCCTGATATAATAAAGCTCTCTTCTACAGCAAGGGAGCTTTATTATCTGTTAGAGAAGAAATTCTTCTTGTGTTATGTTTATGTTACCGTGTTTTGGAAGTCACATAGTGTCGCCGATACGCTATTGTCAGTACTTGACTCCACCACAACTTGCATGGTTGGATCACTTGATAGTTTCATCAGCGAATAGATTTGCCCATCTGGCATAGCAATCTCAAGGCTCCCTTTGTCGGCAACGAGATAGACGAAGTAGCGCTGGCGATTTTGCCAATTATTATATACTGCATACGCCTTCTCGTACTTATTTTTCGCTTCACCAGTGATCTTCGAGCTATTGCGCTTCACCTCGTAGGTGCCAGTCTCAGTGTTAAGGTCAACACTCACACGACTATCCTTTTGGTTGATAAAGACCCGAACGTGACCTTTCGTATTGGCCGTATTGTTTGCAAAGTGAAGACTAATCTCTTGCGAGGCTTTGCGATTGACTTTGAGCAATTCTTTGTGGTAGCCATCAGGTGCTGTTTTCGACGTTCGGGCCGACTGCTTTGTGCGGAGCCCGCTGGTGCGCGTGTTGTTATTAATCAAACGTGACCGCACGACATACTTTCCATCCTTTTGGGTCATCGAGAGGGAATGGGTTGAGCTCATCGAGCCAATATGCTTCGCTTCTTGACCGTCATCCTTCAGAATCTGTCCTTGTGAGTACTCCCAGTTACCCATCCAGCCAATACTCTTAACGCGTGTTGGGCTTTCTTGATAGTAATTAGCGCCGTAGTAATCCGTTCCGTAGTCAAGCCGCTCTGGTTGCTGCTCGGCGACAAAGTTACCATTGGCTTCGAGGTGGCCAATCATATAATAGCTGCCAGTTGTCGAACCATATTGATAGCCATTAGCCCCAAAGAGCAGCGCGTGCTTGGTAGTCTTTGTTTGTGGATCATAAAAACTCTTGAGGTTAGGGCACTCAATAAGGCCAAGATCTTTGCCATCAAGTGTGCTACCGTTGAGCATGGTTGCGCCCTGGTATTCCCACTTTTTTCCGTCAGTACTTGAGTAGATACCAACCTTATCGCCCTCAGCCAGATACATCATCAGCTTCTTGGTAGATTCATTGTACCAGACGTGTGGGTCGCGGAAGTTCTGCTCTTTGGACTTTGCCTTCATGACTGGCTGGCTGTGATTATACGGGTGGTAGGTGCGACCATCATCGAGTGAATATGCGACATATTGGTGTTGGCCAGTCTCGGTATAGCTCGTAAAGTAGGCAATTATTGCCGTTTTGGGTAAGTCACGGAAAAATCCATTGCTATTCTGATACACCGAACCCGAGGCAACTGCCGACCAGCCGTTGACAAACTTAGGAATCGCCACACCAAGATCTTCAAAGTGCTCCCAATCCTTGGTGCGAATATGGTACCACTCAGTGCCATCATTGCTCGATTTATAGTTTTTATTGAGCAGGTAGTAGAGGTGGTAGTAGTCATCCGTTCCTTTGAAGATCGTCTGGATGTCATTCATGAAGCCTTTTGGCGTATTGTAGTGGTTTGATTGCTGAAATCCATCAGTATTGGTGTTGGTAGCAATGTTTGATAGATTGCTATTGCTGGAGTTGTGAGCAGATCGTGCGTGAATATAACTCGACCCCACGCTCAGCAGCGCAAAGCCTGCCACCAGCGCAACAAGAGTATATTTTATCGTATTTTTTTTCGTTTTGATAGTTTTTAGCATGGTGCTCCTTAGCCCTTTTTGACATTAGCAAATCAATAACAGTACATTATGAGTGTCGTTCGTGTTGTTCTCCCGTCGTCTTTCTTAACTCCTCTCGTCTCGATTGTTCGAAACGAATCCTTACTATCTAGCTAACCAGAAACGCTACTCTATGTCAATAGATATCGTTTCGTATAGTATCCCATATACTGCGTGTTCTGACCTCTTATTCAAACTGGTCACCGAAAATGCTATACTACGTATATGTCCAAAGAAGTTATCCTCACCGGAATTCGTAGCAATGAAGAGCCAACGCTTGGTAATTATCTTGGTGCCTTTGTGCCAATGGTACAGCTGCAGCAGCACTACGCCGGGCACTACCAGCTCAATATGTTTGTGCCCGACCTCCATAGCTTTACCACACCGATCGACCATACGACACTTTACGAGAATACGCTGACAAACCTCAAGTACTTCATCGCAGCAGGGCTCGACATCACCGACGAACATACGTTTCTCTACCGGCAGAGCTTCATCCCAGCACACAGTGAACTCACATGGATTTTAGATTGCTTTACTGGCTTTGGCGAGATGAGCCGCATGACGCAGTTTAAAGAAAAGTCAGCTGATAACAACAATAATGTCACCGTTGGGCTCTTCAATTACCCTGTCCTAATGGCAGCTGATATCCTTCTTTACAACGCCCGGTGGGTGCCAGTCGGTGAGGATCAGTTCCAGCACTTGGAGATTACGCGTGATATTGCACTGCGCATGAATCATAAGTTCGGCGAGCTTTTCACTGTACCAGAGCCAACTGCCAAGCAAACCGCCTTCATCCAGCGCGACACCGGTCTACGCATCCGCAGCCTGACGAACCCAGAAAAGAAGATGAGTAAGAGTTCAACCGACCAAAAGTCCAAGATTAACCTTGCTGATACCCCCGCCCAAGCGCGCAAAAAGATCATGGCTGCCACGACAGACTCGCTTGGTGTTATCAACTTCGACTGGCAACGCCAGCCAGGCATTACTAATCTGCTTCAACTGCTTGCAATCTTGACCAATCGCCCGCAAACCGAGGTGAATGCCGAGTGGGTAGGGCAGACCCAATATGGCCCACTCAAGCGTGCCGTAGCTGAGGCGGTGACTACCTTCCTCACTGATTTTCAAACACGGCTCGCGGACATTTCCGACGAGACACTGCTTGCTACTCTCGAG
>CALICZ010000175.1 GCA_938049075.1 uncultured Candidatus Saccharibacteria bacterium | reverse complement strand
CGAGCCAGTGATAATCCGCAATGTGTCTGGCTCGAAGAGAACAATTGGATATTTTTTGCCATAAGGAAGGCGACCATAGGTCGCGCCATCGACTATAAAACGCTTACGCTTCATCTCATGTCGACGATCGTACTGGACGCGATAGTGTTGCTCATCCGTCGCAAGATCAATTGTATAACTTTTTTGTTCATGTTGACAGACTGATTCATCACTACCGCGAAAGGACGTCCCACGCAGCGCAATATGGATCGCCTCGATAAGCGATGTCTTGCCAGAGCCATTTGGGCCAGAAATCAGCGTTGTACCTGGCTCAAGGTTAAGTGTCTTGAGCGTATGGATTCGCACATGCTGCACTGCTAGCCGTGTTATCTTCATCGCTAGCTCTTCAGTGGCATAATAATATGAATATACTGTGGCTCGGGCTGAGCGACTGTCAAGACGCAGGGCGAGAGCTTACCGCTAAAGCGGAAGGTGATCGTCTCACCATCAAGAACACCTAGTGCATCACTAATGTACCGCGAATTGAGCGTAATTTGCCCATCACTCGACACCTCCGCCTCTGCCTCGGAGGTATTTTCGCCCAGCTCGGACGCAACGGAGTGAATCCGCAATTTCTGCGCCTCATGGTCGGCGGTAAGCGTGACACTGCCACCAGACTCACGCGCAAAGAGCCCAGCCACCTTGACGACTCGCGAAAAATCACCTGCCGCCAGCATCACATTTGTCTCTGATTGAGCAGGGATGAGCTGCCGATAATTTGGGTAGGTGCCATCAATTAAGCGGCTGGTAATCTCCACTTCCTCTAGCCGAAAACGCACCTGCGTCTCATCAAAGAGCACCTCCACTTCTTCCGTGCCGTCACTGAGCGAGCGTAGCGCTTCTTGCAAGCTGCTCGCTGGCACAATGGCTGCAATCTGGCTCTGGCTTGCCATCAAACGCCGCTCGGCCAGGCGATAACCATCCGTCGCTGCCATATAGAGCGCACCATCCACTGTATGCCAATACACACCAGTCAGAACAGGCCGAGTCGTATCATTGCTGCACGTCACCAAGGTCTGGGCTGCTGCCTGCTTAAAGTCCGCGGCGGCGATACTATAGCGCACCGATTGTTCTTCATCAATCGTCGGCAGCTCCGGAAAGTCATCCGCTACTACGCCATTAATTGTCGAAGTATACCCGCCAGACGTCAGTGTCATGCGCGTGCCGTCGGTTTCGAGCTCGATCGGTCCCTTCGGCAAATTCGCCACAAATTCGCTCACAAGCTTGGCCGGCAGGGTAATCACCCCTGGCATTTCCACCTTTGCACCCACATAGTAGGTCGCGGCAATCTCTAGGTTGGTCGCAGCGAGAAGAAGGCGATTACCCTCGGTGCGGAATAATATATTATTTAAGATCGGCAGGCCAGCTCGGTTGCTCGCAACTCGCCCGACAACCCCGAGCGCTCGTGCAAGATTTTCTTGTGTGACAGACAGTTTCATATCTACAATCCTTTCTTTTTATCTGGTTGATATAGTAATAGGTGCTGTGGATACTGTGGAAACCATGACGAATAACAGAGGTACAACTTGCTCACTACTTGTGCAAAACGCTGCGATCGCTGACGTGGATAAATCGGGGAGAAGCAGGGGTTATCCACCAGCCAGTAAGGCTTTCGTATGGTGTGCTTTTTATGCTGTGGATGATTGCCCACGAGCTGTCCGCTAGTTATACGGCTCGCTATACACGGCTTTTCCACAGGCGTAGCGAAAAAAACACACGGCCTAGGCATAG
This sequence comes from uncultured Candidatus Saccharibacteria bacterium, assembly GCA_938049075.1. Taxonomy (GTDB): domain Bacteria; phylum Patescibacteriota; class Saccharimonadia; order Saccharimonadales; family Saccharimonadaceae; genus Saccharimonas. The sequence continues at coordinate 8,774 of CALICZ010000175.1, read as the reverse complement.
AGCTTATCCCGGATGTCAGCGACCTGCTCACGGATGAGATAGTCGAGCTTAATGGATTTTTCGATTTTTTCGACTGAATGGATGGCAGTAGTGTGGTCTTTGCGGCCCAGCTCATTGGCAATTTGTGGAAAGCTCATGTGGAGCTCACTGCGCAGCAAGTACATGGCAATTTGTCGCGGCACAACGATATGCTTAGCCCGCTTAGCACCACAGATTTCTTTGCTATCGATCTGGAAATGGCGGGCAGTTTTGTCGATAATCTGCTTGGCAGTAAGGTGCTGGGGGCGGCTGCGCCGGACGTTACCAAGCAAACCCTCCGCTGTCATTACATCAGGAGCGACGCCACGCATCTCAGCATAAGCAAGAAGTTGATTAAGCGCGCCCTCGAGCTCGCGGATATTTGTCTTGACGTTCTTAGCAAGGTATTCCACGGTGTCGCGCTCAAGTGTCACGCCAGCGAAGCTCGCTTTGGTCTCGACAATCGCGCAGCGCGTCTCAAAATCTGGCATCTGGATGTCGATTGCCATCCCCCATTCAAAACGACTGCGTAAGCGCTCCGTCAGGGTAGGGATACTGTGCGGTGGTTTGTCGCTACCAATGATAATTTGCTTATTGGCTTGGTGGAGGGCATTGAAGGTGTGAAAGAACTCCTCCTGAGTCTTCTCACGCCCAGCAATGAACTGCATATCGTCGACGATAAGTACATCGACATTGCGATACCGATCAGAAAAGCCAGCCTTTTTGAAGCGGATCGACTCGATAAATTCTTTGACAAAGGTCTCTGAGCTCAGGTAGGCGACCTTTTTGCTTGGGTCGCGTGCGAGGATCTCGTTACCCACCGCTTGGATGAGGTGTGTCTTGCCGAGACCAACGCCACCGTAGATGAAGAGGGGGTTATACTTCGTGCCAGGGCTATGTGCGACTGCTTGACAGGCGGTGTAGGCAAGGTCGTTACTCGAGCCAACGATGAAATTCTGGAAGGTGTAACGCGCGTTGAGGCTCGTCGCTGGTGTCGGAGAACTAGAATGTGAAGGGGTGGTTGGCTTGCTGATGAGTGCTGCCGCTCGCTCCTCGATACGGTCGGCTGGCTGGCCAGTGGTTTCGCGGCTAATGACGGTGCGTTTTTTGCCGTGTTTGTTTACCACATAAGCGATACGCGACACCTCAATACCACTATGCTGCAGTGCTTCTTTGACGATGCTATCATAGCGAACCTCAAACTGGCGAATCGCAAAGATATTCGCCACGCCAATAGTAATCACCCCATCTTTGTTGCTGAGCATCTCGGTATTGGCAAACCACGTCGAAAAAATACCGCTTGGTATCGACACTTCAATCTCACCCAAAACACTCTTCCACAGACTGTGGTACACTGGCTTTTGCTGCTCCTTGTTTGTTATGCAATGACTCTTTTTAGTATAAGAAAAAACCGACTTTTCCACAACCGTGAGAAATACAACAAAGGGTGAACCCAAAAAGAGCAACAGGGGTGGAGTTTTTCCACAAAAATATACTACCTCTGTTAAAGTGTGGATAACTCGCGAACAAATGTGGATAAACAATTTGGCTATGCTTATGACGGAGGTTGCTCGGAGCACAAAATCCACCAAGCGAGTGAAAAGTTGAAAGATCTGGAGCAATCGCGTATAATAGCAATGATATGCCAAAACGAACTCACCAACCACACACTCGTCATCGTGCTCGGACGCACGGGTTTCGGGCACGGATTGCTACCAAGGCAGGCCGCAACGTGCTCAAGCGCCGCCGCGCCAAGGGCCGCGCTCGCCTCGCACTCTCGTAGTGTGATGATAGCAAAATGACGAAAAATAACCCACTGCTTGGTGGGTTATTTTATCTCTGCTTGCGGGCAGATTTGCTATAATACAGCTATGTTACAGCAACGATACCGGTTTCATGGCTATGGCGGGCTGCGCTATTTGTATCGCCATGCCAATGCTGAGCGATCGCGTTTGCTAACCGTCAAATACGTGGCCAATCGCCGTCGGCGCATGCCACGCATTGCCGTGGTGGTGAGCAAAAAGGTGCACAAATCTGCGGTGGGGCGCAATCGCATTCGCCGCCGTGTCTATGAGATTCTACGCCAGCACGTGCCGTACTTTACAGGGGTGTACGACGTTGCACTAATCATCACCTCAAGTGAAGTCCTTACCACACCACACGATGAGCTTGCGCTGGTGGTGAAAAATCTTCTTGTGCGAGCTGGTATTTGCCCTGGCGACGCAACGCCAAGCGATGAAAGAGATAAGGCAGAATAAAATCTTATATCCTCTCAGTCTTCTTTGCGCGACCTACTTCATAGTACTTTGAGTCAAATCAGTGACAAATATTTCTGTATAAACAGTGGAGGCTAGAACTCAAAACATTTATAAAAATTCTTTTCTTGTCATTCTATACCAATGAAAGGCAAGCTAGGCGAGTGTTCTTTTCTAGAGCCATAAATACTCTCATATACAACATTAGTAGTGGTGTATCGTATATATTAACGATTGATTTTCAAAAATATTTCGCCACAATTCATCTTCTGTTGCCACCTATGATACAATAAATGAAGTAATCGGAGTGAATATGTTTGAGACAATAATTTTGCAGCCCATTTTTAACGCGCTTTTGCTTATCTATAGTATCATCCCTGGTGGTGACTTTGGCGTGGCGGTGATTCTCTTCACGGTCATCATCCGCTTCTTGCTCTACCCACTACTCAAACGGCAGCTCCACCAGAGCAAACAGATGCGCAAGATGCAGCCTGAGCTGGCCAAGATCAAGAAAGCGGCTAATGGCAACCGCCAAGTAGAGGCAATGCAGCAGATGGAGCTGTATAAGAAGTACGGTATCAAGCCATTTCGCTCGATTCTACTACTCTTTATTCAGATTCCGATCTTCATTGGCCTCTACCAGGTGATTATGATCATCTCGCTCCACCGCGACCAAGTGGCGCGCTACATCTACGAGCCGCTCAAGAATATCGATGCTATCAAGACCATCATCAACCACCCCGATCAGTTCAACCACACCATGCTCGGTTTTATCGACCTCACTAAGGTGGCGCTTGGCAAGGATGGTATTGTCTGGCCGCTCCTCGCTCTCGCAATCATCTCAGCTCTCACTCAGTATGTGATGACTAAGCAAACTATGCCGACTGGTAAGAGTGCCAAGCGTTTCCGCGACATCATGAAGGAGACGGCCGCTGGCAAAGAGGCCGACCCCGCCGAGATGAACGCTGCAATGATGCGTAATATGGCGAAGTTTATGCCAGTGATGATGTTTATGATCATGATGGGTCTGCCAGGGGCGTTGGCGCTCTACTACACGGCATCTAACCTAGTAGCGGTAGCGCAGCAGTCATATCTCCTCCGTAAAGATAAGCAAGAGCTTGAAGCAATTGCCGATGAAGTAGATATTACAACGCCTGCCAAGAAAAAGTCGACGAAAAAGCGCGCCAAAGCGGCTACAGAAGCCAACATCACACGCATCAAAGCCAAAGAATAACAGAGGAGGAGAACCCGATGGATCGATACCAATCAGTAACATTTGCCCGAGAATATCTCCAGAACATCATCTCATTTTTTGGCGAAAATATTGCGGTATCGGGTGATGACGATGGCGAGGTAATGACACTTCGGGTAGAGTCGTCGGATATTAATAGCATCTTGATTGGCCGTGGGGCAGAGACACTACGGGCATTGCAATATATCGTCTCGTCGGCGCTGCGGGCGCAAAATGCCGCAGTAGTGCGCGTGAGTGTCGATATTGCCGACTATAAAAAGCAGCACGAGGAAAAGATTGCCGACAAAGCGCGGGGCTGGATCGAGCGCGTGCGTGCAACTGGTGAGTCCTACACCGCCCACCTTAATCCAGCCGATCGACGCATTGTCCACCAAGTCGCTGCCGACGCAGCTGGCATCACGACTGTCTCCGAAGGCGAAGGCCGCGAGCGCCATGTGATTATCCAGCTGGAAGAGGCTGAGTAAAAGCTACGCTATGATATATCAGTTTATAACCGGTCAGTGATGGCCGATTATTTTTGCGATAATACTAAATAGCTACTTTATAGTGTAGGGGTAGTTCAACTACTGTCACTAGTCTCTCAACAATTCATCCCAATGTCCCCATTCAGGAAACGGATCATACAACTCGTTTACATCAAAGTCTCCCATATCGGCTGTAAGTAAATTATCTGGCTCAGTTTGGGACCACGATTGGAGATGGCCAGTGCCGTCTTCATTTTTATCGATTTGTGTTCTCGCAATTGCCCACATAGTGTCTGGTGTTGGCATCATATTAACCGGAGGATACTCGTAGATGACTGCTCGAAAACAGAACAAGCGTCCATCTTGGCAATTCTTCCATAAAATTTCTTGATGTGGAGCTCCAACTTTGATTTCTTTGCCTGATTCGGTTGTGAGTCCTGGCAGTGTAAGAATCGTCGCCTTAAAGGAAGGATACTCTGCTGTAGTAACACTAATATAGTATGGAACAAAACCAGTTGAAGGGTCAGCTGGGGGCACGATTGTCAGATCTTTTGTCGGATCATGATAGCGGCGTTGTGCCGTCTTTTCGCTTAACCAACGACCAATGGCTGGTTCGTCATCTTTGTAATCGTATAGTCCGCAGTAGCGCCATTGCATATTTTCCCCATTACATTTATTATACCTGCCGCAACGCTCGCTCATACACCGCCAACGTTTCCTTGCCACAGCGCTCCCACGAGTAGCGGGCAGCTTGGGCTTTGCCTTTGACGATAAGCTCGCGACGGCGAGCGGGCTGGCTGAGGACACGGTCGATTGCGCTAGCGATGGCATCAACATCGAGTGGGTCGAAGTACTCGGCAGCATCGCCTAAAATCTCGGGCATACACGAGGTATTGCTCGATATAACAGGTGTCGTGCCATACGCCATCGTCTCTAGTGGTGGCAGGCCAAACCCTTCCATGAGGGACGGAAAGACATACGCCTCGGCTTTGTTAAGCAACCAATCGCGTTGCCCGTCGGGGATAAACCCAGTGAAGTGAATATTGCGATAGCCTTGCTGCTGGTAGTAGGCTTGGTTGCGCTTGGTGTCTTCATTCATCCGCCCTACAAACACCAGGCCAAGGTCAGGCCAGCGACTCAGCAGCTGCTGGTGTGCGGCCGCGAGGCGGCGCAGATTTTTATAATCAGGCTGCTGCCCAACGTAGATAATAAACCGCTTGAAGGGGAGATCGATATACGGCGTGAGATGCCCAGGGTGCACCTCGCCCGCCTCGTAGATGACCGATATTTTGCTATCGGGGATCTTAGTAAAGTCCTGGTATTCCTGCTTGGTTGTCTGAGAAATAGTGATGATATGCTCGCTGGTGCGGGCAATCCGCCGAAATACCCAGCGCCCCACCAATTGTTTGAGATGAAACACCAGCCAATTTTTGTCGGAATTATACGTCTTGAGGAGGGTCATATCGTGCACCGTTGTGACATGCTTACCTCTGTAAAAGACCGGTTGCTGCGGCATGCAAAAATGTACTAAGTTGGGCCCTAGCTCATCTAGGTAGCGGCGGAAGCCTAGCTGCTCTGCCAGCGAATAATTAGCAAAGTCGACCGTGCGGATAGTGAAGTTAGGGTTGTGCGGCTGCCAATAGTCGCGGTCCTTAGTGGGGACGAGGATGCTATAGCGGTTGGTCGTATCAAGCCGCTCCAGCTGCTCGAGCAGCTTCACGACGTATGTGCCCGTGCCAGAATTGATCACGCGGGCGTCGATTGCAATATGAAAACTCATACCCTCTAGTATACAGCTCCTGCACCAAAAGCGCCAGATGAGCGAGGGTATGTCAAGGCGGATAATAATAACACAACTCTGTATAAAAGTGTTATAATACCCATATTATCGTAATATGATGGAATTACTGCAACACATAGCAGCTCAGACAAGCGTGGCGCAAATCGAGCACATTCTCCGCCAAGCCGGTTACTACATTACTGGGGTAGATAGTCAGCGGCCATGGGGCGGGTTTGTCTGTATTGATCCAGCGCAGGCAGGGCGGTTTGCGGCGGACTTCTTTGCGGCCTCGGGGGTAGAAACTAAGGATAAAGTCGATGCGCCGCTCAGCCCCAAGATCCTCTTTGTCCGGCCAGGGGCGCGCCTGAGCTGGCAATATCATCATCGGCGGGCGGAGTTGTGGTGTTTTCTGACTGCTGGTGCGTACTATTGCAACATGAGCGACGAGCTACCAGCCCAGCCAACGCCAGCTCAGGCAGGCGATATCGTAAGGCTGGCGGCAGGGGAGCGCCACCGTGCTTGCGGTGATGCTCAGCACCCAACGATTATTGCTGAGCTCTGGCAACACACTGACCCAACGCACCCATCAACAGAGGATGATATTGTGCGGGTGGCGGATGATTATCAGCGTCAATAATGGCTACGGGTGTATAGTGAGTTTGTAAATGTACCGTTTAAAAACCGTATTTTTAGCGAAACATTATCTCTCTGTTGTTCGAAAAACAACATGATCATACAAATAATAATTCCACACCAGCGATGCACCAGTAGCAATAATTTTTGCGAGCAGCAGCACAAGTGACTCAGCATGAATAACAGAGGCCAGGATAGGCGAAGCGCAGAAAATAACCGCATTTTGCAGCCCCCACAAGCCTGCCAGGGTGACGATAACAAACAAGATCAGCTGTCGGCGCACATCACCCTGAGCGCGAAAAGTATACGACTTATTAGCAAAAAAACTAAAAATAAAGGCCAGGCCCGTTGACACCGTATTAGCCGCGAGCTTTGACAGGCCAAGTGTGGTGAGCCCAAAGAGCAAGCCAATATCGATCGCTGTATTAATCCCACCAACAAGCGCAAACCGCAGTAACTTACCTCTGTTATTTGCGATGACGAGCCTCACGATGTTCCTCAACGAGATAAGGTGGGCGCTGCTTCGTTTCGCTAAAAATCCGGGCGATGTATTCGCCAATAACCCCCAAACTCAGCAGCTGCACTCCACCAAGGAAGAGAATCACTGCCATGAGTGACGAATAGCCTGCACCGGTTGGCACACCAAACAGTGGTCGAATGAGCAGATAGAGGATATAGATAGAGGCCAAGAAGGCGATAAGGAAGCCCAGCACGGCCGAGATACGCAGTGGCGCGGTCGTAAAGCTCGTGAGGCCATCAATGGCCAGGTTAATGAGCGTGCGCGGACTTTGTTTGATGCTACCAGCAGCCCGTGGATCACGGTCGTAGAGAATCTCCTTCTTTTTGTAGCCTACCCAACTAAAGATCGCTTTGGTATTGCGCTGAGACTCGCGCAGTTGGGTGATGGCAGTGACGCAGCGTTTGCTCAGTAAGCGGAAGTCACCCGTGTCGATCTGAACAGGAATATGTGTCGTACTCTGGAGGAGGCGGTAGTACCAAGCGGCAGTTTTTTTCTTGAGCCAGGTCTCTCCCGAGCGGCTTCGGCGCCGCGCGTATACATCATCGTACCCCTGTTCCCATAGCTCGATCATCTGCGGGATCAGCTCTGGTGGGTCTTGCAAGTCGGCATCGATTACCACGACAGCATCACCCGTGGCATGGTCGAAGCCAGCCAGCATAGCAGCTTCTTTGCCAAAGTTGCGCGAGAGATTGAGGTAGGCAATGGCGGGGTTGTGCTGCTGCTCGATCTGAATGAGCTCGAGCGTGTGATCTTGGCTGCCGTCATTAATAAATAAGAATTCGAACTGGTAGCGCCGGCGATCGACACTGCGCTGCAGCGTCTCGAGCCGGGCAAACAGCTGTGGTAAAACAGCTGCTTCGTTGTAGGCAGGAATAAGAATGGTGATTGTTTTCATCGTAGCCTTATTGTATCACTTATTGGTTGGTATGAGCGCGATGAGCGACTGAATGGACGATGCCACCACCGCACCACTGACCTCGAGCCGGGCTGTCTTGGCCTGGGCCGATTCCAGCTCATTTGTGCCAAGGATTGCCCCAGCGTGGCCCATCTGTACCCCAGATGGTGCACTGTGGCCCGCAATGTAAGCATAGACTGGTTTGCTTATATGACGCTTAATATAATCTGCCGCGGCAACCTCGCTCATGCCACCAATCTCACCGATCAGCACAATCTGCTCTACCGCCGCATCCTGCTCAAACAACTGCAAGCAATCAATAAAACTGCTGCCGCTAATCATATCGCCGCCAATCCCAATCACATAGCGCTGGCCAATGCCTGCCTGAGTGAGGAGGCTCATTGCTTCGTAGGTGAGCGTACCACTGCGGCTGACAATGGCAGTGTGGCCTGGCGTGGCGAGCGCGGCAGGGATGATGCCGAGGTTATGCACGCCGGGGATGAGAACGCCAGGGCAGTTGGGGCCGATCAAAAGTGAAGAACTGGTTGCCAGGCGTTGTTTTATATGCAACATATCGTGGACAGGCACACCCTCGGTGATACAAATAATGAGTGGCACCTCTGCGTCGATTGCTTCCATAATCGCTGCCTTGGCATGAGCTGCTGGCACAAAAATGACGGAAATATCGACAGGCTGCTGTGCCTGAATTTCGCGAATCGTCCGGAAGACCGGCACGCCGTGTACCGCTGTAACCGATTGGTTGGGTGACGTGCCACCAACGATATGTGTACCACGTGCCAACATACGCTCGGTATGAAATGAGCCATTCTTGCCCGTTATACCCTGGACGATAACGTGCTTGCCGCGAAAGATATCAGGGGTCATCATACGGCTTCCTCCAGGATGTGAGAGAGATTATCGTAGAGTGGAATGTGTTCGCGGGCAAGGAGCGCCTTG
>CALICZ010000174.1 GCA_938049075.1 uncultured Candidatus Saccharibacteria bacterium | reverse complement strand
CTGCAGAACTGTCTGCTGCAGCTGTGGTCGCGCCGCACAACCCGCCGGTTGCGCCGCATTGTGCCGGCCACAACACGCATTATTATTAGCGATGCCTACCAGTTGCCGCGGTGGTGCCGGGCGCAGCCGCGTGATTGGCTGGATATCCACCACTACCAGTGCTTTGGGGCAGTTAATTTAGCACTGGTGGATTATGACCAGCACGCGAGTATCGTGGATGAATTTACCCAGATGCACCAGTCGTTGCAGCGCCCGACTATCATTGGTGAGTGGAGTGCGATTTTGCCGCCCGCTATTGTCATGACCCCGCCGACGATCGCCGCCTACATTCTGGCGCAGCAAACAGCCTTTGCCAGCGCCGACGCCCACTTTTTCTGGAGTTACAAAACCGAATCGAACGATGGCTGGAACTATCGTTGGCTGGTAGAGCAGGGTTTTCTGTCGCAGAAGCTCGGCTTGTGTGCATGCTGAGTTGTGTGTAGTGTCTGGACGAGTAATTGATTCGAGACGGATATCATGGTGTGTTTGTTGCTCTGGATATAGTCGAATCATGTGTGTTGGACTGTGAGGCGTGTCATACTCATTACGCTCGAAGCGTGCGTGGTGGTTGATGATTTCTCATTTGGTGGCAATCCCCCAATAATGGGCATAAGAGGTACTGGGCGAACAGGTATCCCTTCCAGCCATCGGCCAAATCATGTATAATAAATCGAGTACGACAGCCAAGAAACGGAGGAAATGAAGAAGTATGGCAATGGGTATGAACCAAATGAAGATGCTGAATGACTTGCGCAAGGCGCAGAAGTCGCTGGCGAAGGAGATCGTGGAGGTCGAGGCGGGCGATGGCGCAGTGATTGTGCAGATTACTGGCGAGCTGAAGATCAAGAGTGTGAAGATCGACTCAACCAAGGTAGACCTGGATAACATCCACCAGCTGGAGCACTGGATCGAGATTGCGATTCGCGATGGTATGGCCAAGGCGCAAGAGATTGCTGCCAAGAAAATGCAGCCACTGATGGGTGGGCTTGGCAACCTCGGGTTCTAGCTAGTATGGCAGATATTCTGCCTCAGGCCCTGCAGCGGGCAATAGACGAACTAGGGCACCTGCCAGGAGTGGGTGCGCGTACGGCGGAGCGCTATGCGTACTTTTTGCTGCGAGCCGATGGGCGGACGAGCCAGGGGATTGCCCAGGCTATCACACAGCTCCACACTGCTGTTGCAACCTGCCCCGTCACTTTTGCTCTGATGGATCCCGACCAAGATGTTTCGCCGCTCTATAGTAGCCCAGAGCGCAATCGTAAGCAGATTGCTGTTGTGGAGGAGCCACTCGACATCGTGGCGCTGGAGCGCACTGGCCACTACAAGGGGACGTACCATGTGCTGGGTGGCGTCATCTCACCGATTGATGGGGTGGGGCCAGAGCAGCTGCACATCCCCGAGCTACTGAGGCGCATTGCTGATGATGCAGTAGAAGAAGTGATTATTGCTACCAATGCGAGCGTGGAAGGTGAGTCGACCGCGCTCTTCTTGCAGCGGCACATTGCCGAGGCGGGCCTAACGGTGCGGATGACGCGCTTGGCCCGCGGCATCCCCGTTGGTGTTGACCTTGAATATGCCGACCAAATCACCCTCGGCCACGCGCTCGAGGGGCGGCGCGCGGTGTAGTGAAGCGACTATTGTGCTGATTCTGCGTGGAGACGTCGCTGCTCTTCGGCGGCTTCTTGCTTCTCGACGAAATCGTAAAGACAGTCGCTGACAGCACTTTCGAGTGTATTAAGATTCTCAACTTGTTGGGCCAGTGCCTTCATCGGTGAGTCTGCTTCACGTGCGGTAGCCTCTTGCAAAAAGCGAAATACGTCATGATCATAACCAATACATTCAAAATAAAGCGTAGCGAGTTCGGCGCTTGGGTTGTCTCGCAGCTGTTGCGTGACCCACTGCTTGACTTTCTCACCTTCTCCTAGCTCATCTTTGAGCAAAAGCACATAGAAATGGATCTTCTCTATCTCATCTGTTTGATAGAAATAATAGTTCACCATGTCCCAAGCGGCCTTCCGAGCGACCGCTTGCTCGTCGTGCTCGGCACAGAGCCTTACAAGATAGTAGTCGTCAAATAACTGTGAAGAAGATCGCTCTGATGGATGCTTGGTGATGATGGCAATGTAGGCATCACGAATCCGCTGGTCGAAGATAAAGCGCTGGTCGTTCAAGGAATTAACAATAGGATGGAGCACATACTCTTCATCTTCGGGTACAATGACATAGGCGATAGCGCGAGCTTGGCGTGTGCCGTCTGAATCTTTGCCATGTATGACGTACTCGGCATCGATTTCTGCCTGAATATAAGGACTGATGACATACCGTTCGAGTTGCTGAGCTTTTGCAACGCCGTCATCGTCAAACTCGAGAAGGAGCTTGATGATCATACACAGTGTTTGCTGAGCTGATGAGACATATTGACTAACTTCTCGATCTTGTGCGAGTGTTGTCGTCGCAGGGTTATACTCAAAGTGTCGATAGGCCATCTCTTGGCAAAGGCTCGCAATCGTGCACATGCGAGCGAAGTCGCTTGCATCATGAGTATGTGAGTGGAGTGTATTAATATCATTGAGAAGGTGATAAAATGGCCAATTGATATCATCACGCTGCATATCTCTGGCGGCAGCGGTGCGAGCATCGAGCGATTCGCGTAGCTCCTGCAAGAGGGCTGCGCCATCTGGTGTATCGCCCATTCTAATACACTCACGATATCGCTGATGAAAGAGCTCATGTGGCTCAAGATCGGCAGGGATTGTTTGGAGCGAGACAGTGCCGGACTCATCGCGCTGGAGCTCAAGAGTGCTTGACCGCATTGCTTGTGTCGGCTGCGAATCTGGCAAGATGACGTCAAGAAGCTCCCAGACATGCTGCTTAATCTCGGGAAGCTTCGCAGCAAGACCAGGGATGTCTTGGCTGACCTTTTGCAGGTCGCGCAGGAGATCGGTGGTGAAGCGTCTACACTCGAGAATAGTCTGCTCATCGCAATCACTATCGAAGTAGGGGTCACAATTGGACTGATGTAGAGCGGTGGTGAGATTAGAGATTATTCCCCATATATCAACATCCCAGAGTATTTCGTCCTTCGCGATTGCCTGCTCGAGCAAATCACGATCAAGCAGCTGCTCGCGATACTCCGCAATGTAGTAGTCGATCATCGCTTTTATCTTGACTGGGTCGATTGGGAGTTGGCTTGCCTGTAGCCTTTGTTGCTGGGTAGTAGTGGTATCATCTGGAGGATTTGTCATGATATATACCATAGTGGAGGAAGAGGGAGTTGTCAACCAAAAGGAGCTTAAGGAGTAAGACCTCTGCACTTTATTTGTTAGCTTCTCTATTTGTTATTGTATTCGAGTGGAGTACAATGCTCTGTTACCAGGACTATCATATTCTCAAGTCTGATGTAGCAGGCTGATATTATTCTAGATTCACTCTTATAGTATTTTTGGGCATACGGATAATTGCAGAGGTTTGAAAAGAAGAGGCGGGGCGTGTCATATCAAAAGGCGAGATAACGCGTGTTTATTTGCTATACTAAAACAATGGCAAAATCGAAGAAATGGACGAAAAAGCTAACGCGCTGGGCGCAGAGCAATCGCTGGGGGCTGATGAGTGCAGCGCTGGTACTTGTGCTCGTAGGTGGTGTGTATCTCGCGTGGCAGTATGGTATATTGGCACGGTTTGTCAAAACACCACAAGATACTGCGAATGTAGCGCTCACGAGTCAAGATAACACCTTGCCCGCTTGGATGCCAGATACCGTCAAGCGCTGGCAGGGCGAGATTACCAAGCAGGCTCGGCAGTATAACATTTCGCCGCAGCTGGTGGCGATTATCATGACGCTGGAATCCGGCGGGTACCCCAAGGCGCACAGTGGTGTGGCCAGTGGTTTGATGCAGGTGACGGATAGCACGGGCAGGGAGATTGCGGCTAAATTCGTGAAGCCGGCGCGCACGAACTATGATTTATTTGATCCTGCAACGAGCATCGCCTTTGGCGCGGCCTACCTGGCGCATTTACGCGATCAGCTGTGCGTGCCGCTCGGTAATCTATCTGAAAATGAGTGCGTTGAGCTCGTTGCTGCTGGCTACAATGGTGGCCCAGGTGCAGCGGGTAACCTATATCATGGCCGTGGACTGGAAGCGATCGAGACTCTCAGTTACAGCCGCGATGCCATGAACCTGTGGCGTGAGCGAGTAAGCGGCAGTAGCCCCACCTATACACGCTGGTTTGAGCGTGGCGGCAAGAAGCTGGTAGAGAAGGCACAGACAGGCAACTAAGGATCGTTAGTACTGATATAGATTCTGGTATTTTGCTTGGTTATCGCCCTACATCCATTTTCCTAAGAGGCGGTGAAGGTGACATTTGATACTATTCGTACCTTGCACGGTGGTGCGAGAAATTGAATGTTGTGCACCTATTAACCTAATTGTCTAATCACAATCAAGGATGAGCAAGGTTGATTAAGGCGGGGTTGATACAATAGCAATAACTCTGAGAGATGATAAGCATATATTATCAAGAAACTACTCGCTCGCTAATTCTCAGGTGATGCGATGGTGTTTTGCTGATTAGTCTCAGGTTTTCGCAGCATATGTTGAAACGGCCGTGTTCAGATGGGCTTGGGCTCCCCATCGTAATAGAAACTGGTTTTTGGTGAACGTGCACCATCCTGTGTGCTGCCCTCGTGGGCAAGCACTACTTCATGATGGAGTGGATTGATCGAATCGTGAGCTGCTGTATGTGTTGGCGCAGCGTTTACGGCTTCTGCTTGAGCAGTAATAGTAGAGAGAGCGTCGTTTAGTACTTTCATTTCTTCAGGGGTTGCTGGCTGCCCTTCTTTTTTATAAGGAGGAAGCGGGGGCCGTGTCGGTAGATCATTCGTGCAGTGTGGAGTGAGCCCTTAGTAAGCTCTAGAAACCTCGCACCGCGCTTTCGCGCAGCTGCTATCCACCCGCTCTCGTATGCTTGGTTGGTTTCGCTTGTGCTTGGTCGGTGTTGCGTGTTCTCGTGGTCTGTCATAAAGCCTCCTGTACAACTAAAAATACCATACCATATTCATGCCATACTATGCAAACAAAAACGCCCCACTTCCATCCAGAAGAGGGGCGTGGGCTAGTGTCTGCTTAGCAAAACAGCAATTGAAACTTTGTGCCCATAAAAGCTTCACAGTAATGCATATTTTGACTCTTTCTTGATTAGCTATGACTCATATCGCCAAATGTGGTAGTACCACACCTCGCTAATCACTCGGCGGAACTATCTTACCACCGGAAAATTTTCCGAAACAAATCCCATTCGCTCATAGCGTTCCCTCACGATCCATGATTGTTAATTATTACTGTATGACCTGCCGCGGCTTATGTATCAGGCCATAAATCCACCGTACCATACCTCGCGCCTGCTGGCAAATTCTGCTACACTAAAGAAGATGTTTGATGAAGTGATACGCGCGGTCCAACGCGCAGACAAAATTATTATTATCCAAGCTGAAAATCCCGATGGTGACAGCGTCGGCAGTAGCCTCGCGCTGGAGGAGATCCTGGGCGATATGGGTAAGCAGGTGACGCTCTATTGTCCGGTGGCAGTGCCTAAGTATTTGCGGTATATCCGCGGCTGGGATCGCATTACTGATGAGTTTGACAGTAGTGCCGAGCTGGCGATTATTGTTGATACCAGCGCAGATGTCTTGCTCAGCAAAGTGCTCGACGCACCGAGTGCTCGCGCCTTCCTCACGACGCACCCAGTGCTGGTGCTGGATCACCACGCGACGGAGAGTACCCTAAGCTTTGACCATACACTTATCAATCAAGATGTAGTGGCGACTGGCGAGCTCATCTACAATCTTGCGCAGCATGCTCAGTGGGCGATCAACCCACAAGCGGCAGAGAACCTCCTCATCGCGATCATGAGTGACAGCCTGGGCCTCACGACGCAAAATACCACGGCCGACTCCATCCAGACCGCCGCAGAGCTGACCCGGCTGGGCGCAAGCAATGCCGCCATTGAGGTGCGCCGCCGTGACTTTATGAAAAAAGCGCCAGAGATCCTTAGCTACAAAGGGCGCTTGATCGAGCGGATCGAGTACATGCTAGATGGCCGCTTGGCGCTCATCCACATCCCGTGGGAGGAGATCCAAGAATATAGCGACCAATATAACCCCAGTATGCTTGTGCTAGACGAGATGCGTCTAGTGGAAGGGGTAGATGTGGCGATTGCTATCAAGACCTATCCTGATGGCAAGCTGACCGGCAAGATCCGCAGCAATGCGCCAGTAGCGGCAATGATCGCTGGCTACTTTGGTGGTGGTGGCCATGCCTATGCAGCGGGTTGGCGGATGTATGAGGATTACCAGCTGGCGATGCGTGAGATCGTCGAGGCAGCCAGCCGAGCCTTCGTTGAGTATGATGAGAGTGAGGCAGCCCATGGCGATTAAGTTTGCTAATACACTGACCCGTCACCTCGATACATTTGTACCGCTCCAGCCTGGCAAGGTGTCGCTCTACACCTGTGGGCCAACAGTGTATAGCTATTTACATGTTGGCAACTGGGCAGCGTATATCTACTGGGATATCCTGGTGCGCATGCTTCAGGCGGAGGGCTACGAGGTGGAGCGTGTAATGAACATTACCGATGTCGGCCACCTAACGAGCGATGCCGATGAAGGCGAAGACAAGCTCGAGAAGGGTGCGCGCCGCGAGGGTAAGACTGCTTGGCAGATTGCTAAATTCTACGCTGATGACTTCATCCGCGGGATGAACGCGTTGCACTTAACACCGCCAAGTCAGTTGGCCCGTGCCACCGACTATATTAACGAGCAAATCCAGCTTGCCATTACTCTCAAGCGTAAGGGGCACACCTACCAGACGAGTGATGGGATTTATTTTGATACCAGCACTTTCCCGGCCTATGCAGACTTTGCCCGGCTCGATCTGCGAGCCTTGCGGGCGGGGGCACGGATTGGCCCCAATAGCGAGAAGCGCCACGCGAGCGACTTTGCTCTATGGAAGTTCTCGCCAACTGGCGTCAAGCGCGACATGGAGTGGCCCACGCCACCGGAGCTGCTCGACCAGCCACCAACAGATGGCGCGCCAGTGATGGGCTTCCCGGGGTGGCACTTGGAATGCTCGGCGATTGCAATGCACTTCCTTGGCGCAACGCTCGACATCCACACTGGTGGGATTGATCATATCCCCGTCCACCACAGCAACGAGATCGCTCAGAGTGAGGCTGCGACGGGCCAACCCTTTGCCCACTACTGGCTGCACTGCAACCACCTCAAGGTTAATGGCACGAAGATCAGCAAGAGCCTGGGCAATGGTTACACCTTGACCGACCTCACTGAGCGGGGCTACACCCCCATGGAGTACAAGTTATTTGTCTTGCAGAGCCACTACTCGCACGAGGGGAACTTTAGCTGGGAAAACCTCAGTGCAGCGCGCAACCGCCTACGCAAGTGGTATGAAGTGGCGTGCCTGCGCCACCAGACGTATGAGAGCCTGGATGATGACCAGCGTAAGAGTGACGAACAGTCTGGCCATGTGTCGCTCCTGGCAGCAAGTGGGGCAGTACGTGAGGCGCTCGCCAATGACCTGAATACCCCCGAAGCGCTGCGGCTCATCGACGAAGCGTTTGATCGGGTGCTAGCGCGACCACTGACAGCAGTGTATCATCGTGGATTGGAGGAGTTGCTAGCGGCGATTGATCAGCTACTTGGCCTCGACCTCTGTGAGTCAACACCGGACATTACCGATGAGGCTAAGCAGCTCATCCTCCAGCGCCAGCGTGCGCGCGAAACCCGCGACTGGCCCACAGCCGACCGCCTGCGTACTGATCTCACCGCGCTACACATCGCTGTGCGCGACACACCGCAAGGGCCAGTGTGGTGGTGGGCAGAGGAGTGATATGAATCACGAAACTCTATCAGGAAAAACTGCTACACCACAGGCAGAGCAAGAACCATCGCCGTCAGACCAGAAGATTACCGCCTTGACTGCGGTGTATGATGCAGTGCGGCGCAGAGTGTATGAGAATAGCGAGCACAGTAATCATGACATCAACGAAGCGACGATTATACTAGGCGACCTTGTTGCGTGTGAAGCGTACCTCAGTGCTGGGCTGCCACCTGAGGATTTGCCGCTGACTGAGCGGACGGGCTATGATGCGGGTAAAACCCTACCAGAGAATATTGACCTCGCTATCGCGGCGTACCTGCCAGACTATGCTGAGAAACTGCCAGGCCTTGGCTATAACGGTAGTGGCTTGGCTGTGAGCTACGATAGATATAACGCATCCGAGGAGACTGAGGAGATACCCGACGCAGCATGGCAAACACTGGAGCTTGATATGTCTGATGAGCCAATGGCAACCGCGCCGCTTGTCGATCCGCTGCGTGCGCTGGTGCTGATGCATCATTATTACAATCTAGTCGTTGCGCCGATTGAATATGGTAATAAAGGGAGACCATGCTATAATTGGTCGTCGCCCGATATGCTCGAGACAACAGGGGTTATTGCGCCAGTTGTGCAGCTGTGTATGCGAGACCAAACAGTGGTGTACCGCTGCGTGCCGAGATAGTATTATAACGCAATGAACCACGCACACGACATGAGTACGGTAGCACAAAATGGCGATGACGTGTAGAAAATGATGATATACTATCATCATGACATGGAACAGCATTACCCCACAAAAATTTGTCGAACTTGTAAATTACTGGGTCAACCAAGATTGGCCACTCACAGAAGATAAGTTGACAGCGGCTATGGAAAAACTGGGTTGGGATGAAAGTGATCCAAGTACTATCGCAAAGGATATTCCAGTTAGTCAGCCGAGACTGAGGGCAACCACATCCGATCCGGTTAGAGGGCTTGACATAATCTCGTGGAGTTTAACAGATATTGATACAACAAAATCAATTGAACAAGACAGATTTATGAACGACGCTTTTGTCGGCTATGTAGAGGCAGGAACTGCCGTTTGGGGTAGACCTCGAATCAAGCGTGATGCTGAGCGTGAAATTGCATACTGGAAGGCAGAAAATGGCTGTGAGTTTCAAATATCCAATCGGCGTTCAGCTATTGCCATACACATCTTTTCTCCGCAGTATGCGAAAGTATACAATAGTATTTAAGCATGACGGTTTCAACGATGCGCCAAATCTCCTGGACACAGTTTGAGAATAGACTTGCGCGCGCACTCATGCGCGCTGGCGGTCGAGTACACATTGTACTGATCCCCGAAGTGTCTGCAAAATATATGACACAGTACCTTCACTACGTTGTTAGCGACACGGCGATTGTCTGTGAACTACATCTGCCTCCACAGACGTGGAATGTATCAAGTGTGCACAAATCCAGTGCTATCAGCGCTATGGTCAATCAAGGGTGGCAGCAGAGTAATGAAAATGAAGCTTACTCGCGCCATCTCCTGCTGCCGACGTATAGTTCGGCGTATGCCTCACTCACAGCACAATCGGTCCACATCCTGCGTGACATCCTTCAGATCAGTGAACCAACTTCATTGACTTACTACGCATGGCGCGCTCCTGAAGAGCTAGAAGATGGTCGTTACTACTCCGCAGAAGAAGTAGATGAGCTGGACGTGGGTGAGGATCCGCTTGAGGTTGATCTGGGGATTGAGATGGCGTCGAGGCGACCAAATCTATAGAACAATCCCATCGTCTATCTTGCGTTGTGACTACCGCTGTGTCGACCAGCTGATAGACAAACAGTCAAGCTCTATTGGCTTTAGCTCTCGCCCTTAATTTTCTCCACCAGCTTAGCTAGTGGCTTGGTGGATTCTTCGCGGGCGCGGGCATTGTGCTCGAGATAGTCGTCTAGCAGAACTTTGCAGCAGCCGGCAATGGGGATGGAGATGAGGCCTCCGATGATACCAAAGATGTAAAGGCCAATGGTGATGGCAACGAGGACGACCAGTGGTGTGAGCTCGATCTTGCGCGACT
The DNA here is from genome assembly GCA_938049075.1 of uncultured Candidatus Saccharibacteria bacterium. Lineage (GTDB taxonomy): Bacteria > Patescibacteriota > Saccharimonadia > Saccharimonadales > Saccharimonadaceae > Saccharimonas. The sequence goes on along the minus strand of CALICZ010000174.1, from coordinate 2,298 downwards.
GAATGGTAGGCGAGATGAAGTTATTCTCGATCTGCTGGTAGATGATGAAAAATGCTGCAAAGATGAGACCGCCTGGCAAAGCATTAAAGCCAAGTAAAAGGGAGATCATCACCCCAGCAATCGTGGCACCAAACATAGGGATGAGTGCTAGGACGAAGGTGACGGCAATGGTGACAAGTGCAAGGTTGCCTGGAATAGCCGAGAAAAAGAGGCTGAGCACAAAGACTGCTGCCCCAGCAAAGAGGGCACCAATGCCTGAGATCGTGAGCTGTCCCGTTACATAGCCTGTTACCACAGCGTGCATGCGGTGAGCGACCTTTTGGTGGCGTTCCATCGTGGCTTGGTCGCGGTAGAGCCCCCAAAAGCGCTCAGCCCAGGCTGGTCCTTCCGTCAACATCAGGAAGGTGAGGACAAGGACTAAGAATGCAGAGCCAACTGCCGAAAAGACAGAGCTAATACCAGCGAGAAGGTTGCCGCTGAGGCCACGCGTCCATGACTCGACGCTGCCGCGAGCGCTCTCGACTACTTGATTGACTTGTGCCTGAATATGATACTGCTCGGCAAAAGTACCAAAGCTGTGCCACTGCTCGCCTGCTGTGTGGATCATCCCCGGCAGGGCATCGACAAACTTGCTCGTCTGCTGGACGATAGGCGGTACCACGAGCACGAGAACCACTCCAAGTAGTGCCACAATACTAATGAAAGCGAGTGCGGTGCTGAGTGTCCGGCTACGGTTAGGCAGGCGCTCGACGATAGCATTGACCGGCCCATTGAGCGCCAGCGCGAGGAACCCCGCCGTGCCAATCATAATCAAGGCAGTCTGCGCCAGATAAATCGCGAGGATTGCAAATGCAAAACCAATTACTACCAGCCAAAACCGCACAAAGGTCTTCGTGTCTATCTCTATCCGTACTCTCATGCTCTTTAGTATACCACGATTTGCCAATGGATTAGTGGCAAGAACCTAGCGGTGGGGTAGTGCTTGACTCTGTGTTATTTTTGCTTGGGCGAGGGAGAGGTAGATGGCTCAGCCGGTGTTGTCGACGTGCTAGCCTGCGGCTGCTGTGGCTGTGGTGGCTGAGGCTGAACTGGTGGAGCAACCGGTGGTTGCGAGTAATAAGGCGGTTGTGGTGGCTGCGAGATTCTGTCGAGAATAACTCTGCCAATTTTATGCCAGACGAAGAAGATCGTTACTGGAATAAGGATAATGATCAAGACCATGGTAATAGCTGAGATAAGCATAATTAGTAATGTACCGCCAAAGAATGCTGTAATAGCTCGGCCAAGCTCTTTGTCCTCTGTCGTTGGTGATGACTGATGATTATTTTGCTCGTTCTCCGAATCTGTAGCTGCTAGATGATAAGCTTGATCTAGTGGGCGAACAGAGGTAGTAGAGAAAAAGTGAACTGCTGGTGCAGAGTTCTTAAGTAGCTGAAGGTTGGGGCGGCTATACATCGCAAGCAAAAGTATGATAGCGCTACCAAATAGTAAGAAAAAGCTGCTTAATAATACGAAATACTGTGAAGAAAAGATTCGCTTGACTGGTTGATGAATATGGGTCATAACTCTATCATACCATACTAGATGTGGCGGAATGAGAAGTGGGTGCGCTTACTCTACAATCACTGTCATCCGCACCATCAAACACAGCAAGACAAGTCCTGTGCCAGCCAGCACTGAGACAGCGATGGTCATGCGGTTGGGGTAGTAGTCAACGGTCTTGGGTTGCTCGGCTTGGTGTAATGAGGGGCAAGTGGTTGATGTGCTAGTGCGCTTCGATGATTTTTTGGCTGCTGCCCTAGTTTTGGTTACAGTGGTGTGTGGAGCTTTTGTCATGGCTCTAGTATACGCCGATGTGTGGTAATTTGTCCAGAACGCTTATGCTTGGTGTGCTATAATAGATCTATTATGACATACCATGCCAAAACCCCCCAGCAGACGATGGCCGACCTATCGTCTAGCGTCCGTGGTCTCGATGACGCTGCTGTGGCTGAGCGGCTGGAACACTACGGCCCTAATATTATCTGCGTTGTGCACGAACCACTGTGGCGGCGGCTCATCAAGCCATTTTGCTCGGTGTTTATGCTGGTGCTGTTTGCAGCAGCGGCGATTAGTTTCTTTCACCAGGCGGTGGTGGATGGGTTGATTATCTTGGCGATTATTGTGGTGAGTGCGCTGATCGACTATACGCAGCAGCTCTCTACCGAGCGCATCGTTCGCTCGTTGCAAAAGCACGCTCCCTTGCAGGTACGCGTCCGTCGACATGAAGGTGAACAATCACTTGATGCGGAGCAGCTG
>CALICZ010000173.1 GCA_938049075.1 uncultured Candidatus Saccharibacteria bacterium | reverse complement strand
CTATCCGCGCCAGCTGGACTTCGCACGCTTTGCGGCGATTGGCCACGAGGTTGGCGCGTTGCTCATGGCTGATATGGCGCATGTGGCGGGGCTAATTGCTGGTGGGGTAGCGGAGAATCCACTTGACTATGGCTTTCATGTTATGACGACAACGACGCACAAGACGCTGCGTGGGCCGCGTGGTGGGCTGATCGTTAGTAAGGGAGTGGTGAGCAACCCACTCAAGCGCCCAGCCAAAACACTCGAAAATATTCCAACGCTGATTGATCGAGCGGTCTTTCCTGGCATCCAAGGTGGGCCGCATATGCATACGATTGCTGCCAAGGCAGTGGCCTTTGGCGAGGCGCTCCAGCCAGCTTTTCGCGCCTATGCTCAGCAGGTGGTGGCCAATGCCGCTGTCTTAGCACAGGAGCTGCAACAGCGCGGCTTTGTGCTCGTGACGGGTGGCACGAGCAACCACCTCATCTTGGCCGATGTCCATACAAGCTTTGGGATTGATGGCAAGACGGCGGAAATTGCGATGGATAAGATTGGCCTGACGCTTAACGCCAATGCCATCCCTGATGACCCGCTGCCGCCATTTCGCCCCAGTGGTATTCGCCTTGGCACGCCAGCGGCAACGACGCGTGGCCTAGTGCCGCAGCATATGCCGCAGATTGCTGAGTGGATGCGCCAAGCCATCGATCACCGTGATGATGAGGCAGAGCTAGCTAAGCTCCGCACTGATGTTGCACACTTCTTGGCGGATTTCCCAGTGCCGACGGAATAGACAAAAAGTCAGAGGTTTGTCGCTGTCATTGATAATCGTGTCTCGCTAGACGCAGTAGTAATACATCCGTATATATCCGTATATCTAAAACACCCGCCAGAGAGCGGGTGTTTTTGTTGATAGAAGGAAGTCTAGCAGGTGCCTCGGACGATATCCTCGGTTTTATCACCCTTCTTGTAGGTGATTTTTGCACCCTTACCACTACCACACTGGGTATACAAGACAGGAGTGTCGTTGTTTGGTGTGCCAGTTGTGATGATCTTCTTCTTGAGGTCTGGATCAATCTTTGCCTCAGTCACTTTATCGTCAACAAGATTGTCATTGACTTGTGCGGCTGTTGGGTATTCACCCTTCTGGCTGTTCCATGCCTCTACCTTGGTCGAGAGCTGTGATGCAGCGCCAGCGGCTGCAGAGTCGCGAGCGCGTTGCTGGATGCCGTTGTAAGCGACGATGGTAATAGCCGCCAGGATGGCGATGATCACAATCACGATGAGAAGCTCGACAATTGTGAAACCGCGCAGGTTACGTTGAGTTTTTGTTGTCATACAGAGTTACCCCTCCTTGTTACTGATTATATTACGATCATACTACGAACATTTATTAAACACAAGCTTTTTGAGTACAGATGTATGAGAATATTTTTTCAGAGATAGTGTACGCGCACTAGCATAGACTGAATCGTGGCTAATGGTGCGCTAGTATAGCTAGGATACCTGAGCTACATACTGCCTATTGTTCTTTCGATTCAGCTAATTATTAATTCGCCGGGCCTGCATTGACCCTCGGGCGTGGATGGTCTGGCCAGTACTAAGAGCAGCGATATCTATTGTGGCAGAGACGACAGTGGTGCTATCATTTGGCGTAGTGCTGGCTGCTTGATTAAAACCCGTTGCATAGCCAAAGCGAATGCTCGATACATTGCTCGCGACGCGCGTATCGAGTGCTTTGCAGGTACCACCAATATAATTGCAGGTACTCTGCTGCCAGGGTTGGCCGCACATTGTGTTGTTGCTGGGGTTGGTAGCATTAAATTCGTACTGGCTTGGCACGATAGTTCGCCGCCAGAGAGTGGTACCTTGCACGAAGTAGACAACCTTGACGGTAAGTGGACTGTTTGTGCGGTAGAGTTTGGCAGCCAACTCAGCTTGGCTGCGACAGGGACTGGCTTGGCTATTGAGATAAATGAGCTCGCGCTGAGGGTCGGATGGGTTGCGGTCGGTGGCATATTGAGTAAGGATCAAGACATTATCGCTCGCGTAGTGCTGTGCCCAGTTGGCTGCGACAGCCTTACTCTCGACTTTTGTTGCTAGGCGGACGTCTTGCTCGATTTGGTCAAGTGCATCTTCCATAGTATACGTCAGTGAGCCGCGCTGGTTGGAAATAACAATCGAGCTCAGCAGCCCCACCAGGGCAGCAACCAACACACCAACCACTACCACGATAATCGGAATCACTACCAGCATTTCCACCACAGTAAAGCCACGCTGTTGGTGCCGCGCAGGGTAGATACGGCGGATGAGCTGCTGCATTCGCTCTCGTATATTAGCGACTGCTGAGAATCGCATGGCGAACCTCCGATTGGCTAGAGCCTTGCCCATAGCGCACCGTTACCGATACACGGCTTATCTGTGGTGCGGTGGTACTATATGGGCAATCAACGATGATGGTAGCATTAACGGGCTGAGGTAAGCCATCGGTATCGAGTGAGTGGTCGCTCGTAAGATTGCGATTAGCCGCGCGGTTTGTGCACGGCGTTGGCGTGCCATCGCCAACTTCGCGGCGGAGCAGCTCATACCCCACAATGCTCGCCTTAGCATCGCGATTGGCCTCTGTTGCGCTCTGGATCGTCACAATATACAGCTGATAGAGCGTCCCAACAAAGAGCACGCCCAGTACCATTGTTACTAACATCTCTACCAGGGTAAAGCCAGCGTCTGGACTATGCTTCATTGGTGGTTGCTCGTAATGGTTAGCGTTACTGTTGGTGCGCGTTCTAGTCGGTAGTAGAGGAAGAAGCGGCTACACTCTTGGCTGGTGGTGACGCAGAGCGAACCATCGCGAGCGCGTGGCTCGTAGACGAAGCGGTCAATCGATGCACTATCTTTGCTAATACCATTGCTTGGCGACTGGACGAAGAGCGCTTGCTGACCACTGCGCGATGGGTATTGATAGCTATCCTCAGATAGTCCAGGGAGGATATGGCGAATTGCCGTGCCATTAAGCGAAGCCAAAAACTGTTCGGCCGACGGATAGCGGTGTCCTTGCTCACCCGACGTGCCGGTTGCGTCGCCGTTGTAGAAAGACTCAAGGCTGCGTGCTACTGTCTCAACAGTAGTCGTGCGAGCGGTATCGCGCGAGGAACGCTGCGTATTATTGAGTGTCACCACACCCAGTACTAGCAGCACTAGCATAATTGCTAGCACAATAATAATTTCCACGATTGTATACCCGCGTCGTACCCTCATGCAATTAGCATAAGGGTTTTGAGGTAAAAGTGCAAGAGGTGAGAAGTCGAATCGAGGTGATTATGGCTTGCTTTGCTTCGACTACGCCCCATATGCGCTCCATAGGTTATCAAATAGGGGAGCAATAAGAAAAGAATTCTCTAGTAGGACGAAATGAACTTCGTGCTCGTCCGATAGGAGAGAAGTACAAAGCTGGCAGAGAACAAGCAAAAAATAGTGAGATATAGATACTCAAAAATATATAGTCAATTTTACTTTCTTGACTATATGTATCGCAAAAATTATTGATGAACAAGGGTAAAAGACAAAGATATCTACAGGTACTGTATGTTATTTGACTCGTCACGCCGCTGGCATTTCTAGCGGTTCTTGCACAATGGTGATGCCGAATTTTTCCTCCACTGTGCGAATAATTTCCTCACGAGCGGCAGCAAGATCGCGGTAGCTGGTGGCCGATTGATTGATGAGCACCACTGCATTCTTATCGTGTACTTTCATGCCGTGGAGAACGCTGCCTCTGAGCCCCGCTTGCTCGATGAGCCAGCCTGATGGTACCTTGACGCGCCCATCGGCCAGGGCATAGTGTGGCACCGTGGGGTAGTGCTGCTGGAGCTGAGAAAATTCTTCACTTGAAATAATCGCATTTTTGAAGAATGAGCCAGTATTGGGGAGCTCGGCTGGGTTAGGCAGCTTGCCAGCGCGGATCGTCATGACGGCTCGGCGAATGTCTTGCGGGGTAGGCTCTGCTATAGCGTGGGTGGTGAGATAATCTTGAACGGCTTGGTAGAAGGGTGGCTGTGGTAAACCCTTGCGCAGGCGGAGCGTTATGCTTGTGATGATATATCGCCCCATCTCGCGACCCCGGAAAATGCTGTGCCGGTACGAAAACTCGCAGTCGGTAGCGCTCAGCGATACAAACCGCTTTTGCTGGCGATCATATGCCTCGAGCGAGACGAGTGTGTCGGCAATCTCCTGCCCATACGCACCAACGTTTTGCACTGGTGCAGCGCCTGCTGTGCCTGGGATAGCCGATAGCGCCTCAATGCCACTCAGACCACTAGCTACTGTCTTAGCCACAATAGTATCGAGAACTTCTCCTGCGCCAATGGTAATCGTCGTCGACTCATCATCCTCAGTAATAACCGAAAAGCCTGGAATACGGTTGCGCGCCACAATGCCAGCAAATCCGCTGTCTTGGGCTAGAGTGTTGCTCCCGCCACCAAGAACGAAGAGTTCAGCCTGCTGTTGGTGGGCCATCGTGCACACCGCCACGACATCATCGTTGGTATAGAGGTCGACCATAGTATGAGCGTTGCCGCCAAGCTGCATCGTCAAATATGGTTTGAGTGAAACGTCAGTACGAATATCCATAGGTATAATATATCACTCATGATATATATCTGCAAGGTGTGTCGACCTAAACCTAGATAATAACAAGCCTGCAAGCACTGCTGACTCTTATGGAATCTAGTGCTACCCTTCTATCGACTCAATCGTTGCCTGCGCTGCTTGAATAACGTGGTCGATCATCACAGCAATAGTGAGAGGGCCAACGCCGCCTTTTTCTGGAGTGAGAGTGACATCGCTGCGCTCGCGCAAGCTTGGATCGACATCGCCAACGATAACACCACCTTCGCTTGCTGTGCCAGCATCAACTACCACTGCACCTGTTTTGACCATATCTGCTGTAATGAGATGGGGCTGGCCAGTAGCAGTGACGATGACGTCACTTGCAGCAATGACCTCTGTGGTATTAGGAGTTTGGCGGTCGCACACTGTTACCGTCAAGCCGCGGTCGCGCCACAGCCGCTCCAGTGGTGCGCCTACTAACCGCCCTCGCCCGATGATGGCGAGCTGCTTATCATCGAGGCTAATGTTGTAACCTGCCAGTAGCCAATCGATTGCTTGCGCTGTTGCTGGCGTATAGGCAGCTTGCGGGCCACTCAGGCCATCGACGTCCTTGGCGGGAGAGATGCGCTGCACGATGGCATCTGTTTGTGATGGGTCGTTGAGCGGTAGTTGGACGATAATACCGTGGATGTGTGGGTCGTTGTTTGCTCGGTCGATCGCAGCTGGCATATTTGCCTCGGCGGTTGGCGCTACCTCTGTCTCAACGAGGATATCAGCAGCATAGGCTTGCTTGTAGCGCACGTAGGTATTGATTGGTCCCGATGCGTTAAGCGGAGTGATAATGAGCAGCT
>CALICZ010000172.1 GCA_938049075.1 uncultured Candidatus Saccharibacteria bacterium | reverse complement strand
ACATATTCGACCTTATCCGGTTCCATATCGAGCTCTTTAGCAAGCTCTGTAATGGTTGGTTCGCGGTTCAGGTCTTGAGTCAGGCGGCGCTGAGTGCGCAGCAGCTTGTTAATCGTCTCTACCATGTGGACAGGAATACGAATAGTGCGCGCTTGGTCGGCAATCGCACGGGTAATCGCCTGGCGAATCCACCAGGTGGCATAGGTGCTGAATTTAAAGCCCTTATCTGGGTCAAACTTCTCCACCGCCCGCAGTAGTCCGGTGTGCCCTTCTTGGATCAGATCGAGAAAATCAAGGCCACGACCACTATACCGCTTGGCAATACTTACCACCAGGCGCATATTAGCCTCGGCCATTTTGTCTTTCGCCCGCTTATCACCCTGCTTAATCCGGTAGGCCAGGTCTATCTCTTCATCAGCACTAAGTAGCGGGATCTTACCAATCTCGCGCAGGTGCAGCCGCACCGAGTCGTCGCTAATGTCATCAAAATATTGGTTACTGTTAAGAATCTCCTCTGGCGTATCTTCTTCCTCAAGTGCCGCGAGGTCGGGTTCCATATCATCGACGGCTGGATCCATGATCGGCGGCTGGGCATCGGGTGGCGCTGCCTGAGCTGTGGTTGCTGGTTTTTTTTGCTTGGTATCCTTATCGTCGGTTGCCACGCGCTATCTCCTTGATTAATTGGTTCAGTTGCTCGCGCAAAGCGGCGGCGGCAGTCATATCGCCGCTCTCTTCTGCTTGGCGCAGGTGGGTGATGAGATGGTGTTTGTGTTGCTGCTTGTGTTCGGTTTCGATTTGCCGCAAAAGCCGGGCGGTCTCGTAGTAGCGATCGGTCTCGCTCCACGCACCATACCGAGCGTCGGCACGTACCCGTACCATTGTAATATACTCGTCAAAATTTTGCAATAGCGGCGGCGTACTCCTCAGCGGCTGCCCATGGTGCGCCGCATAGTACTGAGCCAAAGCTTGGCGCGCCTCCCCTGCAAAGAGCTGTGAGTCAACTCGCCCAAACAACTCCTGGCTCGGCCCATCGAGCATCGCCAGTGCAAGCACGTCGTCTTGTGAGAGGTAGCGATTACGTGGCGCGGCCGCCTTAACGGCCTTGCGGACGGGAGCGGCTGGTGCCATTTGCTGCGCTTTCGTTTGGACAGCCTGGACACTTGAGCCAACTGCCTGAGCAATCTGCCGCTGGTAGTGCTCACGCTCAACCGGGTCACCCAAACGATTAACAAGTGCCAGCCCAACTGTCGTAAACTGCCGCTTACCCGCTGCTGTGGTAAGATCAAGCTGCTGCCGATACTGCGCCAGAAGCCAATCCACCGCTGGCTGAGCCGCCGCTATCGCCTGCTGCCAGGCCGCTACCCCCTGCTGCTGAATAAGTTCATCAGGGTCTTTTACCCCTGCCGGCAGCGACACCACCTTCAGTTCCACCCCCGCCTGGGCGGCCAAATCAATCGCTCGCTCTGTGGCAGCCCGCCCAGCATTATCACCATCAAAACTCAGCCGAATATCGCCCGCCAGCCGCTTGAGCGCCCGAATATGCTGCTCCGTCATAGCAGTGCCCGCCGTCGCCACCACTGCTGCTTCGCCCGCCTGATGGCTGCTGATCACATCCATATTACCCTCGACAATCACCGCGTAGCCCTGGGCCCGAATCGCCTGCTTGGCCTGCATCAAGCCAAAGACATGCCGGCCTTTGTCGTAGAGCAATGTTTGGGGTGTATTGAGGTATTTTGGTGCATTGGGCACATCAGCAATCAAGCGCGCCGTAAAACCAATCACCTGCCCACTCGCATCCATTAATGGTACCATCATTCGCCCGCGAAAAAGGTCGCCATCGTAGCGGTTCACCAAGCCCGCCTCGCGCAGTTCCGCCAGCGAAAAGCCTTTTTTCTTAAGATACGTTACCAGAGCCTGACCATCACGCGGCGCATAGCCAATCTGAAACTGCTGGACGATCGCCTTGCTCAGCCGCCGCGTCCGAAACACATAGGTCAGCGCATCCTGGCTCCGCACCAAACAATGCTGATAAAAATTCGCTGCTAGCCGATGTGCCTCACGCAGCCGTTGCTTACGCCGTGCTAGGTCGCGATTACCCTTCTGCTCATAGAGTGAGAGATCCACCCCCGCCTTGCGCGCCAGCAGCTCCAGCGCCTGGCGAAAATCCAGCCCTTCCACCTCCATAATGAAGCTAAAGATATCTCCGCCGCGCCCACTACTAAAGTCATGCCAAATATTCTTCTCCGGGCTCACAAAAAAACTCGGCGTCCGCTCACTCGTAAAGGGGCTCAGACCTTTGTAGCTTCGCCCCGCCCGCTTAAGCTGCACGTACTCGCCCACCACATCCTCTATATTCAAGCGCGCCCGCACCTCTTCTTTGGCATCCATAGGTATAGTATAGCGCATGTGGCGTGAGCTGATCGAACCGTGCCTGTCTTCTTTTATTTTCTCATCCTCTCACCGGGCTTGCTGCATCCACCCTGCCCTGCACCCCACCAGCGAGTAGTTGCATTACATATGTTTAACAGCCAGGATGAGTAACGTATGGCAATAGAGAAATATGCTTACCTCTCGCCCAAAACATACGGTATTTTAGTATAGTATATAGGGGTATAGAGTATATAGGGTAAAGGGGTATATACTATGCATACTTCATTCATCTGACCTCTGTTAAATATTATCCTCTTTACCCCTGTTAGTGGTTGTGTTTAAATGGTATTATAGTAACTATGAATCCACAGCAACCATACACTCCCCAACCGAATGGTTCGGCCCCGCAGCCCGAGCAACAGCCCCCGCAGCCCAATGCGCCGGCTGCTGCTCCGTATGTCCCCTACTATGCTACCCAAGCGGCGTCGGGTGCGCAGGATTATGGCTATGGTGCATACAATCCGGCAGCGCAAAGCCAACCAACCCAGCCACTCCACCACGAGCAGCAAGCTCCTTCATCACCACACCCTCAGGCTACGCCCTACCAGCCGTATCAGCCGCCACACGACCAACCAACTGGCCAATCAGCCACCAGCTACAACGCAGGCCAGTCATACCACTACGCGCCGCAGCCCGAGCAACAGCCAGCCCAGCCCCCTCAGCAGCCGCTAGCTACGGCACCCCAACCAACTAACCCACCCAGTCCACACACTAGCGCAGACCCATCACAAAATTATGCGAGCGCCTACCCAAGCCCCAGCCAGCCAGCCGCGCAGCCCTACCAGCCACAAGCAGGCGGTTACACTGGCCAGGTGTATGCTAACCCACAGCAGC
>CALICZ010000171.1 GCA_938049075.1 uncultured Candidatus Saccharibacteria bacterium | reverse complement strand
CAAGAATATAGGCTCAATCATAGTCCATTCGATATCTCATCACCCTACACCTTCATGGGTAGTATTTACAGCTCGTTTATGCCTTATATGAGTAGTCTCTCTAGTTTAGGTAATTTCACTAATAGTATGATTTCTCTACCAAAGAATATTTTTCCTGCTCTACTTGGCACTCAGGCATACGCGGAAGATGATAAAGTTGCAAAGATTTGGAACTCATGTGATGACCCAAACTTAAAGGGTGTTGGCGCAGAATCATTTTGTAGCGTGTCTCGTGGAGCTCTAGACTTAGATAAAGACCCTTCGGAAGTCGCAGATGCTCTTGCAGGTCAGTATAACGAAGAGACAGGCGAAGCAACTGGTGGTACGCTTAAGGAATGGCAAGAGAAATGCGGCTCAGGTACTGGCGAAAATGGTGTTGATGTTAGTTACTGTAAATTTGATTCTGAGGAAAAAAAGCTAGCTGCTTTGTTTACTATCGACCAAAGGGTTGTTGACACTATGGACAATCCACCTGTTGATGATGGCGGTGGTAGCAATTCTCAAGGGCAACAACAGTCTCAAGGCGGATCGCTCCCCTCGGGTGATGCTAAATCTCTTGCTCAGCAAATTTTAGACAGCCAAAACATCACTGTCGCAGACTATGGTTGGAACTCCGGGGAGACAACCCCTAAGAGTCAAATTGAAAATACTGCAAAGGGCCAACCAGCTATACCAGATTCGGTACCGACCCAATATAGTCGTAATATTGATCCACAAATTCTTCAAGTTATTCTCCTAATTAGCCAAAAACATAAGATCACAGTGTCGTCTCTTATGCGCACACAAATGACAGCAGGAGGATATAGCCAGCACCCTCGAGGTAGGGCTGTTGACTTAAGTCCAATTGGCTCCTGTGGTGATGGGGCTGGTGAGGAATGTGCTCAAGCAGTACAGGAGCTGATAAATGCTAATGCGCTGCCTCAAGGTGGTGGTATTGGCCAATCAACTTGCGGAGGAGCACGTGGCGCATTAAATAATGCTATCACTCAAAAGGGCTGGCAATCGTTTGATGATTCTTGTAACCACTTACATATCGACCTAGGACAAGGAAATGCAACCTAATAAGACTAATAAGAAAACTGTGTCCATATTTACTAAGACTAAAAAAAATAGGTTTTTAGCTCTCATCTTTGCTGGTCTTATGGTGATAATTCAACCATCGTTTGTTTATGCTGAATTATCACCAGCTTCATATCCCATGCAGGCAATTAGGCTTTATAGCATTAAAGGTTGCCTTACTGGTGTTGGCGAGGGTGGTGCAGGTGCTGGTACTACTCTTGTTGGAAATGACAATATTGAAAAAGTTTTACGATTCTTCGTTGGTAAGGGTTTATCCCTCATGCAGGCAGCGGCAATTGCAGGAAATCTAGAACAAGAATCAAGAATCAACCCAACTATTGAAAATAGTATTGGCGCTTATGGTATTGCACAATGGCTTGGTGGACGTAAAAACAACCTTAAGGCAAAAAGTAATTATGATACCCTTGAAACGCAGCTGGAATTTCTTTGGGAAGAGTTGAATGGAGCTGAGAAAGCTGGCTTAGAGGCCATTAAGAACGACTCTAGTTCTGATGTTGGCAAGTTGGCCGTCGAATTTGGAGAAAAATTTGAACGATATGGAGCTGGAGAAGAAGGGAAGCGTGCGCAGTATGCAACCGAGATATATACCAGTTTTCAATCAAAAATACCCGACTCTTCTTCGTCGAGCAGCTCGTCATCAGGGGGCAGTAATCCTCAGTCTTCAGGATCAAATTGCACTGGAATAGGAGGGAGTAACGGTGCAGGATCATATATGGACGATAATTTTGTTGTTCATAACCAATGTGATCAACCATGGGCTAATCTCTCTTACGGCCCCAACACTATTTGCTCAGCAGGATGTGGTCCTTCTGCTATGTCGAACATTATTACAGCAATGACCGGTAAAAGGGTGACACCAGGAGAGACGTCAAAGTTTGCTGCAGATAATGGAATAGCCCATGAGTATGGTAGCTCTTGGGATGTAAGCCCAAAGCTTGCTGAACATTGGGGGCTTAAAGCCAAGAATATTGCAAATGATGTCACTGCAATTAACGAAGCACTCCGTGGCGGTGCACTAGTTAATATGTCTGGGGCTGGTCCTTCACCTTTTATTGCTGGCGGGCACTTTATTGTCATCCGTGGAGTAACAAATGACGGCAAGTGGAAAAT